>NZ_RZSF01000133.1:0-16657 GCF_004023325.1 Mesorhizobium sp. M1A.F.Ca.ET.072.01.1.1
GCGGCAGCGATTCTTCCGCCGCCCGGTGGCTGAGCTCGGACTCGCTCATGACCATGCCGGCGAAGAAGGCGCCGAGCGCCAGCGAGACGCCGAACAGCTTCGCCGCGCCGAAGGCGACGCCGAGCGCGATGGCAAGCACCGAGAGCCGGAACAGCTCGCGTGAGCCGGTATGGGCGACATAGTGCAGGATCCAGGGGATGACCCTGCGGCCTACGACCAGCATGACGACGACGAAGGCGACGACCTTGGCCAGCGTTATGCCGACCACCCCCCATATGCCGTGGTTGGCGGGCAGCGAAAGCAGGCTCGCATGGTCGTCGGCCTGTGGCTGGCCGCCAAGCACGCCGGCGAGCGCCGGCAAAAGCACCAGCGCCAGCACCATGGCCAAATCCTCGACGATCAGCCAGCCGACGGCGATGCGGCCGCGCTCGGTCTCGATCAGCCGCCGCTCCTGCATGGCGCGCAGCAGGACGACGGTCGAGGCGACGGAGAGCGCGAGGCCGAAGACAAGGCCGGCGCCGAGCGACCAGCCAAGCAGCCAGGCGAGGCCGACGCCGAGCAGCGTGGCAAAGCCGATCTGCACGACGGCGCCGGGCACGGCGATTGCGCGGACCGACAAAAGATCCTTCAGCGAGAAATGCAGGCCGACGCCGAACATCAGCAGGATGACGCCGATCTCGGCGAGTTCGTTGGCAAGGCTGGCGTCGGCGACGAAGCCCGGCGTGTTCGGCCCGACCAGCACGCCGGCCACCAGATAGCCGACCAGCGGCGGGATGCGGAATCGGTTGGCCAATGCTCCGAAAACGGAGGCAAGCCCCAAACCGGCGACGATGGTGGCGATCAGGGGCGTGTCATGCGGCATTGTCTATGGAGCGCCTTTCGAGAATTCACGATGTCGATAAGCGCCGCCCGAGGGCCGCCGCCCCTTCGCAATATGGTCGGGGGAGGGGCGGGGACGCAACCACCGCTAGACGGAATTCGGCGCCGCGATCGGACGCCGGATGAGAAAATCAGAGCGAGCCGCCATCAGGGGGCCACGGCATCAATCCCGTGCACTGTGCGTTCCTGCGTGCCGCTCAGGCCGCTTTGAGCAGATTCTCGATGTCGAAGACGGTATGATTGGTCAGCGTCTTGGGGATTTCGGCCTGCACTTTTTCGCTGACTTCCTTGTGCAGCTTCTGCCGCATCTCGCCGAGCACCTGCGGCGGCGCGATCAGCACGAGCTGGTCGAACTCACCCCGATGCGCAAGCTTGTAGAGCCGGTCGGCAATATCGCTTGCGAAACGTTCCTTGCCGAGGCGATGCCAGTCGGTCTCTTCGATCGCGCTGCGTGGTCCTTCGGCATATCGGCCCGGTTTATCGGTGCCTTGCTCCCTGGTGGCGGGATTTTCCTGCTCCATCTCCTGAACCACCTCGAGGTTCGGAAACTTGCTGTCGCCTTCATTGCGGAGGAAAAGCGCCTTTTCGCCGTCGGCCACGACCACCCAGAGACCGCGTTTAAGCTTGATGTTCATGATTTTCCTCCTTGCCTTGAGCACAAATCGAGCCCGCGAGCGCGGCTCGACCGACGGGATGGATCGTTAGCGAAACGTGCCGCCGAGCATGATAGTTCCGGATGAACCAACGACTGGAGGATGTGCTGCAGGCGGCAGCGACCTCACCCACCAGCAAGACCGCGTCTTAATCTACTAAGTTAGTAGAATTTAGAAAAAACCGTTTTGCCGTGTCGGCTGCACGGCGCTAAAAACTGTGCCGGATCAATAGCTCTCGGAGAGGTGCCTGACCACCTCAAGCTCCGGCGTAGAATTTTTTTCTCCTGCCTTTCGCGGCTGCGAAAAAGCGATTGCCTGCCATCAAGGGATGCGCGAGTGCTTGCCTTCTGGTTTTTCCCAGGCCCGCATAAAACTGCCAGACTGTTCTCGTACTGTTTATCGCCATGTCGCCAGCCAATGCCAAGCTCAACGCCTTCCCCGTTTTCCTGCGGGTCGACGGCGAAGCCGTGGCCATCGTCGGCAACGGCGAGGAGGCACTGGCCAAGGCCAGGCTGCTTGCTCAGTCAAACGCGACGCTGCGCATCACTGCGAACAATGCCGATCCCGAGCTTCGGAATTTCATTGCAACCACCGGCGCTGTCCACGTCGATGTCGCCTACGATGCCGCGCACCTCGAGGACGCGGCCATGGTGTTTGCCGCCAGCGGCGACGAGGCGCTCGACCGCCGCGTGGTGGAAGACGCCCGCCGGCTGGGCATTCCGGTCAACGCCGTCGACCGGCCTGAGCTCTGCGATTTCTTCACACCGGCGCTGGTCAACCGCGCGCCGGTCGCCATCGCCATCGGCACCGAGGGCGCCGGCCCTGTGCTGGCGCAGCTGCTGCGGGTGCGCATCGATCGCATGCTGTCGCCGTCGCTTGGCCGGCTGGCGGCCTTGGCGTCGTCGTTTCGCACTGCTGCCGAGCGGCTGCCGAAAGGCAATCGCCGCCGCCGGTTCTGGAGCGATTTCTTCGCCGGCCTCCCGGCCAAGGCGGTTGAAGCCGGAGAGTTCGCCAGGGCGCATAGTGCTGCGCTCGAACTTCTGACTTCGGACGCGCCGACCGCAGGTCACATCGCTCTGGTCGGCGCCGGCCCGGGCGCGGAGGATCTTTTGACGCTGCGCGCCCACCGCCTGCTGATGGAGGCCGACGCGATCGTCTACGACGCGCTGGTGCCGGAAGCGATCGTCACCATGGGGCGCCGGGATGCCGAGCGCTTGCCTGTCGGCAAGCGCAAGGGCTGCCATTCCAAGAGCCAGGAAGAAATCAACGCTCTGCTCGTCGAGCTTGGCCGCGAGGGCAAGCGCGTCGTGCGGCTGAAGTCGGGCGACCCGCTGGTGTTCGGCCGCGCCGGCGAGGAAATGGCGGCACTTCGCGATGCCGGCATCGCCTATGAGGTGGTTCCGGGCGTGACCGCCGCCTTCGCCGCGGCCGCCGATTTCGAATTGCCGCTGACGCTGCGCGGCGTGACGTCCTCGATGGTGTTCACCACCGGGCATGACCTCAAGGGCAACTCACTGCCCGATTGGGCAAAGCTTGCCATTTCGGGCGCCACCGTCGCCGTCTATATGGGCCGCTCGGTCGCAGCCGAAGTAGCCGGCCGGCTGATCGAAGCCGGGCTGTCGCCCGATACTGCCGTCGCCGTGGTGGAGAATGCCAGCCTTGGCAATCGCCGCCGCTTCCACGGCACGCTCGCCGACCTGCCGTCGCTGGAAGCGCGCGCCGATCTTACCGGTCCGGTCATGACCATCATCGGCGACGCGGTCGCCGGCGCCAATTTCGAACAATCCGAGCCGCTTGCGGCGCACACGCGTGAAGATACGGCCGGCGTAGCGGCCGAAGGAGTTGAGCAATGAAGGTTCTGACCGCGAACAGGCTCTCGGACGGTATCGCAGTCTGGTACGCCGATGGCGGCTGGGCGGAGACCGTCAGTCGTGCCGACATCGCCCATGACAAGGCGGCGGAGGATCGGCTCGAGGCCATCGGCGCCGCGGCCGCTGCCAACAACGAAGTCGTCGACGTCAACCTGATCGATGTGACCGTGATCAACGGCGTGGTCGAGCCGGTGCGGCTGCGCGAGAAGATCCGCGCCGCGGGCCCCAGCATCCGCACCGACATCGGCAAGCAGGCGAGCCCGGCTCCGGCACGGGCGGCATAGAACACAACAAAGCGGGCGGACGCGCCCTGAAAGACGAAGCATGTACCGTTACGACGAGTTCGACCACGATTTCGTAAAGGCCCGCGTCGCCGAGTTCAGCGACCAGGTGCAGCGCCGGCTTGCCGGCGAGATCACCGAGGACCAGTTCCGGCCGCTCCGGCTGATGAATGGCGTCTATTTGCAGCTGCACGCCTATATGCTGCGTATCGCCGTGCCCTACGGCACGCTGAACAGCAGGCAATTGCGCATGCTCGGCCACATCGCCCGCAAATACGACAAGGGCTACGGCCACTTCACCACGCGCCAGAACATCCAGTTCAACTGGCCGGCGCTGTCCGACATCCCGGCGATCCTTGCTGATCTGGCGAGTGTCGAAATGCATGCCATCCAGACCAGCGGCAACTGCATCCGCAACGTCACCGCGGATCATTTCGCCGGCGCGGCCGCCGACGAGGTTGCCGATCCGCGTCCCTATGCGGAGATCCTGCGCCAGTGGTCGTCGGTGCATCCGGAGTTCTCGTACCTGCCGCGCAAGTTCAAGATCGCGGTGACCGGCGCCGAGCGTGATCGCGCCGCTATCCAGACGCACGACATCGGGCTGCATCTGAAGAAGAACGCGGCCGGCGAGCTGGGCTTTGCCGTCTATGTCGGTGGCGGCCAGGGCCGCACGCCGATGGTCGCCAAGAAGATCCGCGACTTCCTGCCGGAAGCCGAGCTGTTGTCCTACTGCACGGCGATCCTGCGCGTTTACAACCTCTATGGCCGCCGCGATAACAAGTACAAGGCGCGTATCAAGATCCTCGTCCACGAGACCGGGGTCGAGGAGATCACCCGCCAGATCGAGGCCGAATGGCAGGAGTTGAAGGACGCGGAGCTGAAGCTGCCGGACGCCGACATCCAGGCGATTAATGCCTATTTCGCGCCGCCGGCATTGCCCGACCGGCCGGAAGGCGACGCGCAGGTAAAGCAGGCGCGGCTCGATTCCAAGAGTTTTTCGGAGTGGCTCGACCAGAATGTGATAACGCATCGCCATCCCGACTATGCGGCGGTGACGATCTCGCTCAAGGGCATCGGCGAGGTGCCCGGCGACGCCTCCGACAGCCAGATGGAGGCGGTTGCCGACATCGCCGAGAAATACGCCTTCGACGAGCTGCGCGTCAGCCACGAGCAGAACCTGATCCTGCCGCATGTGGCGCGCGCCGACCTCAAGGCCGTCCATGACGCCCTGGTCGAGATCGACTTGGCGACCGCCAATTCCAACCTGATCAGCGATATCATCTCTTGCCCCGGCCTCGATTATTGCGCGCTTGCCACGGCGCGTTCGATTCCGGTCGCGCAGGAAATCTCGCGCCGCTTCGCCTCGCTGGAGCGGCAACGCGAGATCGGTGAGCTGAAGCTGAAGATTTCCGGCTGCATCAATGCCTGCGGCCACCACCATGTCGGCCACATCGGCATCCTCGGCGTCGAGAAGAAGGGCTCCGAGCTCTATCAGGTGACGCTTGGCGGCTCGGCCGACGAGAACACGTCGGTCGGCGAGATCATCGGCCGCGGTTTCTCTTCGGAAGAAATCACCGATGCCATCGAGCAGATCGTCGACACCTATCTCGGCCTTCGGCTCAGTCCCAGTGAACGTTTTATCGACGCCTACCGCCGTGTCGGTCCCGCGCCGTTCAAGGAGGCGCTCTATGCTGGCGAAACCAAGGCCGCTTGACCGGATCGGCGGCGTCGAGGCCGGCGTTGCCGCGGAAGCGGCGGGGCTCGACGCCCTGCTCGGCCATCTGAAGCCGATCGAGATCATCGAGCGCTCGGCGCGTGAATTCTTCCGCGGCGAGGTTGCCGCCGTATCGTCCTTCGGCGCCGATTCGGCAGTCCTCCTACACATGATTGCCGAGATCGACCGCTCGCTGCCGGTGATCTTTCTCGACACCGGGAAGCATTTCGAGGAGACGCTGGGCTACCGCGACGCGCTGGTCGCCGATTTCGGCCTGACCGATGTGAGAGTGATCAAGCCGGACGAAGCGGCGCTCGAACGCGTCGATCCGACCGGCCGGCTGCATGAGACCGATACCGACGCCTGCTGCAACCTGCGCAAGGTCGAGCCGCTGGCGCGTGGCGTCGAGCCGTTCCGCGCCTGGTTCACCGGGCGCAAGCGCTTCCAGGCTTCGACGCGCGCGGCACTCCCGGTCTTCGAGGCCGTCGGCTCGCGCATCCGCATCAATCCGCTCGCGCATTGGACGACCTCCGACCAGGCCGACTACATGCGCGCGCATGCGCTGCGCGAAAACCCGCTGGTCGCCTATGGCTATCTGTCGATCGGCTGCTTCCCCTGCACGCAGCCGGTACAGCCAGGCGAGGATGCGCGCAGCGGCCGCTGGGCGGGGCACGCCAAGACCGAGTGCGGCATCCATCTGTCGGGGCTGGAGAAGTCGCTGACCGACGCATCACTTTAAGGACAGCCGCTACTCAGGTGAGGCCGGCCTGCAAATGGCGGGTTCCTGCGCTTTCGGAGCTCGCGTAGTTGAAGTACGCTCCGCTCCCGTTCTCGAAAGCCACCATTTTCGACTCCGGGCCGACCTGAACAGCGACATATCCTTTCATTCTTAGGGCATTAGGATCTTAGGGCATTAGGAATTTTGATGACTGAGCCGACCAAATCGGAAACCCGCCTCTGGACCCCGAACGGTTTCCGCGAGGACGAATGGACCCATGCCGAGAGCGCCGAAGCGCTTGCCGGCAATGGCCGCTTCATCCTCCCGTTGCAGGCCTTTCTCGGGCTCGATGACGATATCCGCAGGTCGGCCAAGGAGCGCCTCGGCGTGCTCCTGCTCCCCGGCGACGAGCTCGACAAGATCGTCGGCCTGCTCGACCAGCTGTCGCTGGTGGCGCTTGCCTTCCCGGCCTTCAACGACGGCCGCTCCTTCTCCAAGGGCGAATTGCTGCGCACCCGGCATAACTTCAAAGGCGCGGTGCGCGCCACGGGCCAGGTGCTGGTCGACCAGTTGCCGCATATGCTGCGGCTCGGCTTCGACGAGTTCGAGGTCTCCAATCCGGTGCTGTTGAAGCGGCTGGAGGAAGGGCGCACAGGAGGCTTGCCAGTCTATTACCAGCCGGCGGTAGAGCCGGAAGCCAAGGGCCCGAAATATTCCTGGCGGCGCAAACGCCCGGGCTGAGCCGTCCCCGCGCTGACCGCCGAAGGCAGCCAACCGGTAAACCAAGCGAGCCTGCAGCTTTGGTCTGACCAAGCACCTTGCTTTTGACATCTTGGCGCAGTCGGCTCAGTTCTACGCGCCTCTTTGCAACAATCTGGTCAGACCACTTCTGCGGATTTCACTTCCCCTTTTGTCGCCTTGCCCTTAGGATAGGGTTATTATTTCGCGCTCCGAAATAAACAGCCGGCTAGGGAGGAAACGGCATGGCAGGCAAGAAGATACTGATGCTCGTTGGCGAGTTCAGCGAAGAGTACGAGATTTTCGTTTTCGAGCAGGCGATGCATGCGGTCGGCCACACCGTCCATGTCGTCTGCCCGGACAAGAAGGCCGGCGACGTGCTCAAGACCTCGCTGCACGACTTCGAGGGCCATCAAACCTATACGGAAAAGCTCGGCCACGACTATATCCTCAACAAGACATTCGCCGAGGTGAATCCCGCCGATTACGACGCGGTCTACGCTGCGGGCGGACGCGGGCCGGAATATATTCGCATCGACAAGCGCGTGCAGGCGCTGGTCAGGCATTTCCACGAGACCGGCAAGCCGATCTTCACCATCTGCCACGGCGTGCAAATCCTGATCGCGGTCGACGGCGTGGTGCGCGGCCGGGAGGTCGCGGCGCTGCAGTATTGCGAGCCCGAGGTGACGCTCGCCGGGGGTACCTATATCGACGTGTCGCCGACTGGCGCGCATGTCGACGGCAATCTGGTTTCGGCAAAGGGATGGCCCGGCCTTGCGGCGTTCATGCGGGAGTGCCTCAAGGTGCTTGGCACCGAGATCCGTCATGGCGAGGCTCTAATGCGCAACGAGCGCAGAGCCGCATAGCTCCTCAGCGCCTTACGCTGTGGACCTGGGGAAGGGCGGTCTAGTGCTGCCGCTGGCCGTCTGCCTTGTCCGTCTCGGCGCCGTCCAGGCGGTCGAGCAGATCCGTGAACTGCTTGGGCACTTCTTTTTCCAGGCGAAATGCCGGAAGCGTGCGCAGAAGGCGCTTGGTCGCTTCGGTGCCAACCTGTCGCCTGATATCGTCGGCGAGCTTGGCGCGCCTTTCGCCGATGTTGCCCTTCATGGTCCCAAAATCCTGTGTCGGCTTCGAAACTCTCGCAGCGCGGCAATGGTTCCCGCATAGGCCCTTAGTGGCAAGCAAAGCCGTCCGGTACGGTAAAATTTGAATTAATTTGGAACGATCGCGGAAGGGCCGTTCATCGGTGCTTGCCCCTTGATTTTTGGCCCCTGAACCTCGATATCGGGCGCAAATCCAAACCAATCCGAATGACGGGAAACGGCGATGAGCGACCAGGCAAAAGACGAACGCGCGCCCGAGGAAATCGAAGCCAACCAGGCTTCCGAGGCCCGGGCTTCCGGCGAACGTGCGGAAGGCGGCGTCGACGGCGACTATGAGGCGCTTGTGCGGTTGCTGAAGGAAAACGAGGAACTGAAGGACCGGGCGCTTCGCGTAGCTGCCGAAATGGAGAATCTGCGGCGCCGTACCGCGCGTGATGTACATGACGCACGCACCTACGCTGTGGCCAATTTCGCGCGCGACATGCTGTCGGTGTCGGACAATTTGCGCCGCGCGCTGGACGCCATTCCGACCGAGGCCAAGGCCTCCGGCGATGCCGGCTTCAAGGCGCTGATCGAGGGCGTCGACCTCACCGAGCGCGCCATGCTGGCGGCGCTGGAGCGGCACGGGGTGAAGAAGCTTGCGCCCGAAGGCGAGAAGTTCGACCCGAACTTCCATCAGGCTATGTTCGAGGTGCCCAACCCCGACGTTCCGGCCGGGACCGTGGTCCAGGTCGTGCAGCCCGGCTATTCGATCGGCGAGCGCGTGTTGAGGCCGGCGATGGTCGGCGTCTCCAAGGGCGGCCCAAAGGCCGCCGCCGCCGAAGCGCCAGTCGAGCCGGGTCCGGTGAACGAGCAGGCCGAGAAGGATGCGTGAAGGGAGCCAATAGCGAATAGGGAATAGCGAACAGGGAAGGCGGTTCCAACCGCGCCGCTTCGTGATATTCACTGTGCACTGACTATTCGCCAATCACTATTCGCTCGGCCATGAATTCCATCGAGCTGCTCGACTATGCCGGCGTCGCCGTCTTCGCGGCGACCGGCGCGCTTGCCGCGTCACGCAAAGAGCTCGATATCATCGGCTTCCTGTTTCTGGCCAGCATCACCGGCATCGGTGGCGGAACGCTACGCGACGTCATTCTCAACCTGCCGGTGTTCTGGGTCACCAACAGCGGCTATGTGCTGATCTGCGCCGTGATGGCGGTGCTGGTCTTCTTCAGCGCCCATCGCGTGGAATCCCGCTACAAGCTGCTGCTCTGGCTCGATGCGATCGGGCTTGCCGCCTTTGCGGTGATGGGGGCTGCAAAGGGCCTGGCGATCACCGGCTCGCCGGTCGTGTCGGTCATCACCGGGGTGCTCACCGCGACCTTCGGCGGCATATTGCGCGACCTGATCGCAGGCGAGCCTTCCGTGCTGCTCAGGCCCGAAATCTATGTCACGGCCGCGCTTGCGGGTGCAGCGCTCTTCACGTTTGGCGATCTCGTTGGCATGTCGGCCCTGCCATCCAGCCTGCTCGGCTTTGCGGCGGCGTTCCTGGTGCGGGGCGGGGCGCTCAAATTCGGCTGGTCGTTCCCGGCCTATAAGAGCCGGCCGGGGCGAAGGCCGGAGGATATTCCGTAATAGCAAACAGCGAATAGCGAATAGGGAGTAGCGAATAGGGCTGGTTGTAATCAGCCCACTATCGTTACTACCTTCGCTATTCGCTATTCGCTATTCGCTATTCGCTATTCGCTATTCGCTAGACTCACGCCGCGAAACGCTGGCCTTCGCCGCCATAGTAGTTGACGTAGCGGGCGCCGATCTCCTTGACCGGCATGACGACGAAAATGTCGACGGTGGAGAATTCGTGGTCGATGACGCAGCCGTCGCCGATGCGGGCGCCGACACGCAGATAGCCTTTGACGAGCGGCGGCATGGCGGCGATCGCGGCCTTGGCATTGACCGCCTCGATCGGCATCAAGTCCATCGAGCAGTAGCGGCCGGCCACCGCCCGGACATCCCAGGCCTGGTCGGTGCGGCAGTGATGAGCGAGGTAGGTAAGCGCCTCCGCATGCGCCGCCGGCACGGTGCCGTGGAAGGAGGCGCAGCCGGTCATCACGCCGATGCCATAGTGGTTGATATAGGCCCAGATGCCTTGCCAGAGCGCCTCGATGGTGCGCTTGGAGCGGTATTCCGGCAGCACGCAGGAGCGCCCGAGTTCCAGGAAGCGTTGGCCCGGATGGCGCGCCACCAACTTGGTCAGCTCGAACTCGCCCTCGGAGTAGAAGCCGCCCGCCGCGGTGGCGATCTCCTGCCGCAGCAGGCGATAGGTGCCGACGATACGGCGGTGCTCTGGGCCGGGAAGCGAGGTGTCGAAAACCAGGAGATGATCGCAGAGCGGGTCGAAGCGGTCGGCATCGCGCCGATCCTGCGCCTGGAACAAATCCTTCCTCGCGCCGAGCTCGTCATAGAATACCCGATAACGCACTTCCTGGGCGGCGGCGATCTCGGCCCCGTTGCGGGCGAGCCGCACTTCCAGGTTGCCGATGCGGCCCAGCGGTGCGCCGCTTGCGAAAGCGTCGGCGGCACGCGCGCCGAGAAGGGCGCTGGCGTTCGGCCGAGTATCGCATTCAGGCATGACTGTATGCACGAGTGATTCTCCTTCGAGCCATCCCTCTTGGCACGGGGATACGGTGTAGGTGCAACAGGATTGTGACAGTACCGTGATACGGCGATCCCGGCAATACTTCGTCGGCTGGGCAATACCCTCAACCGGCTATCTTATGGCTGCGAAAGCCAAGCAATCCAAGGCGTTCGGGAAAGTCTAAAATATTCGTTACGCCGCTGCCTGGCTCTCGACGGCCTGGACGAGCGCATCGGGGTCGAGAGGCTTGGTGACGAAGCCGCTGGCGCCGTGGGCCAAAACCGTGTGGCGCGTCTTTTCCTGGCTGTCGGCCGAAAGCACCATGATCGGGATCGGCGGGACGGCAAGCGCTTCCTCATGGCGGCGGATGGCGGCGATCGCGTCCAGCCCGTCCATCACCGGCATGTGGAGATCCATCAGCACGACATCGAAACGATGCTTGAGGCCGGCGTCGGTGACGGCTTCGACCGCGGCCTTGCCGTTGCTGACGATCTTGACGCGATGTCCAGCCTTGAGCAGCGTGGCGCGGGCAAGCATCGCGTTGATGTCATTGTCCTCCGCGATCAGCACGGACAGGCCCTTGTCGCGGCGACGGACGGACGCGGTGCCGCGCGGTTCCGACCGCGGCTCGGCGGGTGCCGGCACATGGCTGGTCAACAGCACGCGCAGCAGCGTTTCGCCGCGCACCGGCCGGGCGAGAAACGTCGCGTAGCCGTTGGCGCGGAATTCGCCAAGCATGCCGCGATCGGCGGGTGCGATCAGGGTGATGGCCTGGCAGTCGACAAAACCGCTCTGACGCAGCCGCTTGAGCAGGCGGCCGTCGCTGTTCTCGAGCGCGGCGTCGACCAGAAGCACGTTGCAGCAGGCGGCGAAGGCAATGGCCTGGTCCGGCGTGGCCGCGATCTCGACGGCACCGCCATGCGCGCGGATGGTGCGAGCGATGGCATCGGCCTCGACGGCATTCTTGGACACAATCACCGCGCGTCGGCCCGAGAGGATGTCCCGGCGATATTGTGGCGGTTGGGTTGCCGCGGTCGCCGGAATGTCGAAGACGAATTCGGATCCCTCGCCTAGCCGGCTCGAAACCGAGATCGTGCCGCCCATGGCGATCACCAGGCGCTTGGAGATGGCGAGGCCGAGACCGGCGCCGCCGTGCACCCTGGTCGAAGTACCGTCGGATTGCTCGAATTCCTCGAAGATGCGCTCCATATCCTCTTCGCGCAGCCCCGGACCGGTGTCGGCGATGGTGAAGCGGATGCGGTCGGTGCTCTCGGTGCTGGCGCGCGCGACGGTAAGCAGCACGCCGCCTGTGTCGGTGAACTTGACGGCATTGCCGATGAGGTTGAGCAGCACCTGGCGCACGCGACCGGGGTCGGCGGTGATCATCTGCGGCACGTCGGGTTCGACGTGACAGCCGAGGCCGATGGTCTTGGAGAAGGCCTTCGCGGCCAGCAGCTCGATGATGTTGTCGGCGATCTCACGCAGTGATGTGGGCTGCGGCTCGGGATCGAAGCGGCCGGCCTCGATCTTGGAGTAGTCGAGCAGATCCTCGATCAGCGCCAGCAGCGAGCTTGCGGAAGTCGAGACGGCGCCGACATAGGTACGCTGCTCGGGCGACAGGTCGGTGTCGGCAAGCAGCTTCGCCATGCCCATGATGCCATTCATCGGCGTGCGGATCTCGTGGCTGACGGTGGCAAGGAAGCGCGACTTGGCCTGGCTGGCGTATTCGGCCCGCTCGCGGGCGGTGATCAGCGACGATTCGGCGCGCTTGCGGGCGGTGATGTCACGGGCGATCGCCCGGTGCGAAACAGCACCGGTGTCCCTGTCCCGCACCGAGAGCTCAATCCAGGAGAACCAGCGCGGCCCGTTCGGCGTGCGGATGGCGACATCGGTGGAGCTCAGGCATTCATGATCCGAAAAGGCGGCCTCGGGCACGACGCCGACGTCGATGCCGAGCTCGGAAAGCGTCTTGCCTGCGAGGTCGCGCTGATCGATCTCGACGAGCGAGGCGAACACCTTGTTGGCGTAGACGATGTGGCCGTCGCGGTCGCGATGGACAACGAGGTCGCCGAGCGCATCGATCAGACCGCGAAAACGCTCTTCGCTCTCCTGCATCTCCCACATGCGATCGGCGAGGGTCTCGATCTCGGCGCGGCTACGGGCGGCCGTCTCGTCGAGAAGTGCGGCGGTGCGCCGCTCGGCGCGCTGGTTGCGCAGATGCATCATCAGGCCGCCCAGACCCGTCGCCAGGAGGCCTATGGTGATGAAGATCGGCGCTCCGGTGAGATGCGCCAGCCCGGCCAGGACGACTATGGCGACGATCGTCAGGAACGGCAGGCCTTCATGACTGTCCGCTTGCAATGCGGGGACCAGCGGCGGCGCGGTAAGCACCTGCCGCTTCGGCGCGTCAGGACCCGGTCCGTCGTCGCCTGCGGCTTTGCTGTCCTGTCTGAAGTCGGAGTCCGCGAGCATGCGGAAAACCTTGCCAGACAGAGATTATGGAAGATTGCGGCGGATCGTTCGAATTTTAGTCGTCCATGCCGATAACCGGCAGTTTTGCCTGGTTTTGGGCGCCTTGGACGCGAAATCGCCGAACTCTATTCCTGGAATTGCCCTATAGATCGACGACCACGCGGCCTCTGATCTTGCCGTCGACGATGTCGCGCGCGGCGCCGATGATGCCGTCGAAGCCGATCGAGCGCGACAGGGTCGACAGTTTATTGAGGTCGAGGTCGGCGCCAATGCGGCGCCACGCCTCGAGGCGTACCGCTTTCGGCGCCATGACGGAATCGATGCCGAGCAGCGAGACGCCGCGCAGGATGAAGGGGGCGACGCTCGTCGGAAGGTCCATGCCGCCGGCCAGGCCGCACGCGGCGATCGCGCCGCCATAGGACGTCATCGACAGCACGTTGGCCAGCGTATGGGTGCCGACCGAGTCGACGCCGCCGGCCCAGCGTTCCTTGGCCAGCGGCTTCGCCGGCTGGCTGAGCTCGTCGCGTGAGATCACCTCGGCCGCGCCGAGGTCGATCAGATAGGGGCTTTCGGCATTGCGCCCGGTCGAGGCGATCACATGATAGCCGAGGGTGGAGAGGATCGAGATGGCGACCGAGCCGACGCCGCCGGCAGCCCCCGTCACCACCACCGGCCCGCGATCCGGCACGATGCCATGCCGCTCCAGCGCCATGACGGCGAGCCTTGCCGTATAGCCGGCGGTGCCGACTGCCATCGCATCATGCGGGCTCATGCCGTCGGGCAGCGGCACCAGCCAGTCGCCCTTCACGCGGGCGCGGGCGGCAAAGGCGCCGTAATGCGTCTCGCCGACGCCCCAGCCATTGAGAATGACCTTGTCGCCCTTTCGCCAGTCGGGGTGCGAAGATTCGATGACAGTGCCGGCGAAATCGATGCCGGGCACCAGCGGCCAGCGGCGCACGACCGGGGCCTTGCCGGTGATGGCCAGCCCATCCTTGTAATTCACCGTCGTCGCCTCGACGGCGACGGTGACATCGCCTTCCATCAGGTCAGCTTCGGTGAGGTCGACGATCTCGACCGACTGCTTCTTCTCGGCGTCGCGCGAAACGAGGATGGCTTTGAAGGTATCGGACACTTTGGTCTCCTCGTTTTGTTTGAAACAAATTTGCGGCGGTGGCCGCGCCAGGTCAATTGCCTGGATCCTGGGACCTGGTTTCCCGCCGCCAGCCGATCAGCTCGTCGAAGACGACCAGCGCGGCGCCGACGGAAATGAAGGCGTCGGCAAAGTTGAACACCGCGAAGGACCAGACCGGCGTGTGGAAAAGAATATAGTCGATCACGTGGCCGTAGACCGCGCGGTCGATCAGATTGCCGAGCGCGCCGCCGACGATCAGGGCGAAGCCGATCCGGGCAAGGACGTGACCGGCGGGCGTGCGCACCGCCAGATAGAGCACGAAGGCGACGACAAGCGCGGCGATGGCCACCAGGCCGGTGTCGCCGAAGGACGAGAACATCGAGAAGGCGATGCCGGTGTTGTAGGTGCGAAACAGCGCCAGGAAAGGCAGAAGATCCACCTTTTCCTGGAAGGCGAGGCCGTTTTCCACCAGCTGTTTTATCCACTGGTCGAGTGCGATAGCGAGCACGACCAGCAGGGCGTAAGGGGACCAGGATTTCACGTTTTCGCAGCCCTCATCGCGAGTCGGCAGTGGGGTCGAGCTTCAACGCGCCACGCCGGATTTCGAACAGCATGACGCCGGTGGCAACCGCCAGATTGAGAGAATCGGCGCGTCCGGCCTGCGGGATCCTGAGCAGCCGGTCGCAACTGTCCGCAAGGCTGTCGGGCAGGCCCTGCTGCTCGTTGCCCATCAACAGCAGCACCGGGCCTCTCGAAAAGTCGACCGAACGGTAGTCGACCGCGCCCTTCAGATGCGTTCCGGCGACGAGGCCCGGAAAGTCGCGTCGCCAGGCCAGAAAAGCCTGCTCCGTCGCCTTCGCGACCGGCACGGCAAAGATGGAGCCCATGGTGGCGCGCACGGTTTCAAGCGAAAACGGATCGGTGGTGTCGCCGACCAGGATGACGCCCCTGGCGCCGACGGCGTCGACGGTGCGGATGACGGTGCCGAGATTGCCGGGATCGCGAACGCGGTCGAGCGCGACCCAGACGTCGCCGTCCGTGGCGCGGATATCCTTCAGCGGCAGCGTCTGCTGGACGAAGACGCCGACGACCATTTGCGGGTTTTCCCGGCGGGTGATTGCCGCCAGCACCTTTTCCGAGACTTCGAGCACGGTGCCGCCGGCGGCGACAGTGCGCGCCGCGACCTTTTCTATCGCCGCGTTGCCGCGCCCGGCCTTGGCGATGACGAGCGTCCTAATCGACCAGCCGAGGTCGAGCGCGTCGATGACCAGCTTCAGGCCTTCCGCCATGAAGGCGTTCTGCTGGTCGCGAAACTTCTTCAGCGCCAGCGCCTTGATGTCCTTCACCAGCGGATTGGCGAGGCTGGTGACTTCCTTGACCTGCCCGACGGGCCGGGCTCCATCATGCGGGACCATTTCAAGCCACCCAGCGCGAGAACAGCGAGGTCGACAGCGCGCGGCCGGCGGATTTCTCGCGGATGATCAGCTCGCCGGATTCGACCGTGCCGCCCATGCCGGCGAAGGCGTCCCGCATCAAGGCATGGATGGCGAAGAAGGAGGCGCGGATCGAATAGGCGGTCAGCACCACGGCGATCGGCTTCGGCGTGAGGATCGAGCGGCAGAGATCGGTGAGGCCCGGCAGATCCTCGAACAATTGCCAGACTTCGCCCTTGGGACCGCGGCCATAGGCGGGCGGGTCGAAGAGCACGATGTCGTAGTGGCTGCCACGGCGCTCCTCACGCTCGGCGAACTTAACCGCGTCCTCGACGATCCAGCGGATCGGCTTGTCGGAGAGGCCGGCTCTCTCCTGGTTCTCGCGCGCCCATCCGATCGCCTTCTTCGAGGCGTCGACATGAGTGACCTCTGCGCCGGCGCGCGCCGCCACCAGCGAGGCAAGGCCGGTGTACCCGAAGAGGTTCAGCACCTTGACCGGTCGCCTTGCAGCGGCGATCAGCCCGGCCATGTGGTCCCAATGCGAGGCTTGTTCGGGAAAGACGCCGACATGGCGGAATGAGGTGAAGCGGCCGAGATAGTCGATGCCGTCATGCTTCATCGGCCAGGTTTCGCCGAGCGGCGTTTTTGGAAAACGCCAGCGGCCGATGCCTTCCTCGTCGGTGTCGCCGGTGAAGATGGCGTCGGCGCGCTGCCATTCCTTGGCGGGAAGCGCCCGCTGCCAGATAGCCTGGCCTTCGGGGCGCACGATGCGGTAGGGCCCATACTGCTCCAGTTTTTCGCCGGCGCCGCTGTCCAGCAGAGCATAGTCGGAGTTGGGCGAGACCTCGAGGATCAGCGGCAGGCGCTCGGCGGGCAGCGGGCCTTCGCGGCGTGCAAGAGGGCGCTGCGCTGGTTTTGCTTCCTGACGATGATGCGGCTCCGACCTCTCCGCCGAAGCCGCCTCCCGCAGCCGCGACTGGCTGGGGGGATTCGCCGGCTGGCGCGGACGGTTGTCGCGGTTTCGGTCGCGAAAGGACTTCAAG
>NZ_RZSF01000134.1:0-16622 GCF_004023325.1 Mesorhizobium sp. M1A.F.Ca.ET.072.01.1.1
GTTACCCGACCATGCCGTGCTCGGCGTGCGCGCCCCCACACCTGGAGACCGACAATGCCCAAGACCGTTCCTGAAAACGAAGCCCGCCAGGGGCACTGGGGCTGGCATGCGCTCAGGATTCTCGTCGCCGGGCTGCTGCTGGTATTCATCGCCTGGGGCGTAGCCGAGATTTATGGCGTGCTGATCAAAGAGCCGAGCACCGAGCAGCAGCACGTCCCACAACCTCCAGGGACCGAGCAGGCGCCTGCTCCCAGCGGTCAAACACAGTAGTTTTGAGGTCTTGGCTTCATTCAGGCTGCCTTTGCCTGCGCGCTGCTTCTAGGGACCAGCACGTTAAGGGTTGCTGGATGGATCTCGACTGTGGTTTCGCGTTCCAGCTTGACCAACTCTCCGTCCATCACCGCCTTGAACTTTGTCGGCGAGGAATGAATTTTCAGCACGGCTTTGTCAGCCTGGTGGATCTCGACATGTTCGCTTTGGCGCCACCGGCCGCGCAGCATGGCAAGCAGCAATTTTACCAAGTCACGGCGCCGGCGCGCAACGCTGACATAGATGCCAAGCACGCCGCCGGCCGGATTGTCCGCATAAGGCAGATGGCCCTCGCCGAACAGATTGTTGCTGATGCCAATTCCGGTCGCGCGGGTGATGATGTCGGTCTTGCCGATGGTCAAGGTCACCTTGAGGGTGCGCGGGTTCTTGATCGTTGCCCATGCGGCGCGAACCGACGCCCGCATCTTTCCCAGCCGCGAGCCAAAATCCATCTTCTCGCGGAGCTGGACCATTCTGGCATGCATGCCGATAGAAAATTGATGCACGAAGGGACGGCCATTCGCGGTCGCCATATCGACAGCCTTGACCTCGCCGTCGGTAAAGGCCTTCAAGGCGGCCTCCAGTGTTTGGGGGATGCCAAGGCTGCGCGCGAAAAGGTTCATCGTACCGGCCGGCAATATGGCCAACGCCTTCTTCTTGTTCATCAGAAGCGAGGCGGCGGTGGACACCGTTCCGTCGCCGCCTCCGGCCAGCACGACATCGACGGTGCGCCTGGCTATGGCCTTTTCCAAAGCCGTGGCGATTTCGCCGCCCGCAACGATGTCGATCTGAACCGAATGGCCGGCCGCTTCCAGAAGCTCGCGGACCCGGTCGGCAAAGGCTGCAACATCGGTCGTGCGCAGGGTGCCCCCGTCCTTGTTCAGCACCGCAGCAAACCGCATGCCCCTCTCCGTCCTGCTATTGTTAGGCCAAAAACGAGCTCTCAGCCGGAGGCTGAAACGGAAAGGGGCCGCCGAAGGTTCCGCGTCAGCGAGCAAGTCAAGCGCCGTGGACGGGCGCCGTTTGGAACAAGGCTCCCCTCACGACGTTGTGAAATCGTGGAATATTGCCGCGCTCGCCCTTGCCTTGTGCGAGGCCGCGAACGCGGCGCGTAGGAAATCAGGCACGAGGAGAGACGATCATGATCCGCACTCTTTTTGCAACGACCGCGCTTGCAACCCTCCTAGCAACCGGGGCCATTGCGCAGAACACAACGCCTGCACCGGCGCAGGCGCCCGCCACCGAAACCCCCGCGCCCGCCGCCGAGACCCAAGCTCCAGTAGTACGTGCAGACGGGGCGCTGATGACCAATATCATCGGTGAGTCCGTCTATAATGGGACCGGCGACGATGCCGAAGACATCGGCAAGGTCGATGACGTCGTTTTCGATGCAAGCGGCAACGTAAAATCCGTCATCATCGGCGTCGGCGGCTTTCTTGGCGTCGGCACCAAGGATGTCGCTTTCGATTACAACAAGCTGGAATGGGCCGAGAAGAACGGCGACCGCTGGCTCGTAGCGAAGACGACCAAAGACGAGCTGAACGCACAGGCGGCCTTCGATCGCAAGGCCTATGATCCGGCCCCGGCGCAAACGACCGATGCCACGCAGCCTGCGACCACCGACACCGGAACGGCGCAAGCGCCCGCGCAGCCGGCCCAGCCGGTAGAGAAGGCTGAAGGCAATCTCGCCACCAACATCATGGGCGAGTCGGTCTATAACGGGACCGCCGACGACGCCCAAAAGATCGGTGACGTCAACGACATCGTTCTTGCCAAGGACGGCAAGGCCGAATCCCTCGTGATCGGCGTCGGCGGCTTCCTGGGCATTGGCGAGAAGAACGTTACCTTCGACTTCGCCAAGGCCAAATGGGCGGAGAAGAATGGCGATCGCTGGTTGATCGCCGAGACGACGAAGGAAGAGCTGGAGGCCCAGCCGGACTTCAACCGCAAGGCTTATGATCCGGCGCCGGCCGCAGCCACCACGGCTTCGAACACTGCTCCGGCAACGACCACCCCTGCCGTGACCTCGTCCGACACCACGGCCGACAAGGAGGCCAAACCGGCTCAGCCGGCCCAGACGACGGCTGAGACCAAGCCCGCGGCGCCGGCTGCGAATACGACGGCTGAGAACAAGCCGGCCGATGCCGGCACAGCCGCCACCGACACGACCAAGACAGCCTCGATCGACAAATCGACGTTGAACGAAATGCCGATGGGCAACATCAGAGTCGACGACCTGAAGGGCACCACGGTATACGGCGCCAACGATGTCGAGATCGGCGAGATTGGCGACGTCGTGCTGACGCCCGACAACAAGCCGGATGCGGTGGTTATCGATGTCGGCGGTTTCCTCGGCATCGGCGAGAAGGAAGTCGCCCTCGGCATGGATAAGCTGAAGTTCATGACCGACAAGGACGGCAATAAGTATCTCTACACCAACTTCACCAAGGAGCAGTTGGAGGCGCAGGCAGCCTACGACAAGAGCTCCTATGCCGCAAACCGCGACAAGCAGAGGATGGTCCTGCAGTAAGGGACCAGGCAGCGGGCAGCGGGCAGCAGGGAATACGCGTTTCGCTATTCCCTGCTGCCTGCTGTCTTGCTCACGTGGCCGACCACTCCGTCCTTTGTCAGCTCCGCCAGCGCGAGTGATTGGTCGAGATGGTTGGCGCGCCAGGTGAGCATCTTCTCGGCGAGTTCCACGCGCACCGGCAGATGGGCGGGGTCGTGCGCGACGTTGCTCAACTCGTCCGGATCCTTAGACAGGTCGAAGAGAAGCGGCGGCAGGCCGCCGCCGAAATGGACATATTTGAAAGCCTCGGTGCGAAGGACGGCAAGGTTGCAGTCGCGTGAGCCGATGCCGAAATGCCGCTCGGCTTCGCCGTCGGCGACCGAGCGGAAATCGAATTCCCAGTGCGCCGCGTCGCGCCAGTCGGCCGGCTCCTCGCCGTCGAGCCAGGACGCCAGCGACCTGCCGTCGAGGTGCGGTTCGGGTGCTGCGCCGATCAGGTCGAGCAAGGTCGGGAAGACGTCCACCGCCTCGGTGAAGCGATCGATGGATGCGCCGGCCGCTTTTGTCCGGCGCGGATCGCGCACGATCAACGGAATGTGGTAGCTGGCGTCGAAGAAGCCGCCTTTGCCGAGCATGAAGTGGTCGCCCATCATCTCGGCATGGTCGGAGGTGAGCACAACCACAGTGTCATCCCAACTGTCGGCCGCCTTCAGCGCTTCCCAGATGCGGCCGAGCTGCGCGTCGAGCTCGGAGATCATGCCGTAGTAAAGCGCACGGATCCGGCGGAAATTCTCCTCGCTCCAATCCCGCACCTTGCCCTCGACGCCGGGAACGAACTTCGTCCGCTTCTGCATGCCAAGATCGTATGCGAGGTATGGGTGGCTTTGCGCCTCGGCCTGCCAGTTCGCCGCGCGCCGGAAAGCGGGGCCGTCAGCCGGGTCGTACATGGTGTTGTAGGGCTGCGGCACGATGAAAGGCGGGTGCGGGCTGATGAAGGAGATGTGCGCGAACCACGGCGCCGACTGCTCCTGTTCGCCAAGCCAGCGGATGAATTCGCCGGCCAGGAAGGCCGCCGGCGTCTGGTCCTTCGAATAGACCGGCGGCGCGTTGCTTACATCATCGCCGACCTTGCCCTGCTTGCCAGCCGGACGATGGATGCCCGGTACCCCGGTGCTCGTGTCGATGCCTTGCGTCCGCAGCCAGGACAGTCACTGCTTCTGATGTTCGGGCAGCAACTGCCGGACGCTGAAGCCGGGCAGCACGCCTTCATAACTCCTCAGCCGCGGATCGCCGGCCGCAAGCCGGCGCGGGTCCGGCGCCACATCGGTATAACCGAACAGCGTGGGGTCATAACCCACCGCGCGTGCGGAAAGCGCGATGTTACCATGGCGGGCGTCGAGCGGCGTGCCGTTGCGGCAGACCCGGTTGTTCATCTGATAGAGGCCGGTGTAGAGGCAGGCGCGCGCCGGCGAGCAGGGCGCCGCTCCAGCGTAGTGGCGCCGGAACAGCACGCCCTCGGCCACGAGCGCATCCACATTCGGCGTTTTCACCACCGGATGTCCCGCCGCCGACAGACAATCGCCGCGCCACTGGTCGCAGGTGATGAGAAGAACATTCGGGCGGCTCACTCGATTGTCCAAACTCTTCTCCTCAACACGGTGCACCGCTCATGGAGCCGAAATTTCCCGATCGGCGCAAGGAGGCAGCTTCATCAATTGGTGAACATCGGTCCTATGGCCGTTCACTTTTGTGATACAGTCCATTCTGAGTTTGGTCGCTTTGCCGGGCCAGGCGCTATCCTCATATTGCGGTGGACAGCGGCAAGGGCCGCAGCAAGGATAGGGAAGGAGCAAGACCGTGCTCAATCAGATCAAGGGCCTGCATCACGTTACCTCGATGGCAAGCGATGCGCGCCGCAACAACGAATTCTTTACCAAGAAGCTCGGCCTGCGCCGGGTGAAGAAGACCGTCAATTTCGACGCACCGGACGTCTATCACCTCTACTATGCCGACGAGTTCGGCACGCCGGGCTCGGTGATGACCTATTTCCCGTTCCCCGACATCGGCAAGGGCCGGCATGGGGTGGGTGAGGTCGGCAGCACCGTCTTCTCGGTGCCGGAAGGCACGCTCGGCTATTGGGAAAAGCGCTTCGCCGACAAGGGCGTCAGCGGTATTGGCCGCAGCGAAAGCTTCGGCGAGAAGCGGCTTACCTTCACCGGCCCCGACGGCGACAGTTTTGCGCTGGTCGAAGACAAGGCCGACAGCAGAGCGCCCTGGGTGAAGGGCGGCGTCCCCGCCGATGAGGCGATCCGCGGCTTCCACTCGGTCGCGCTGAGACTGAAGGACGGCGGCGCCACCGAGGAGCTGCTGAAGTTCATGGGCTATGAAGAGGTCGACAAGTCCGGCAACATCCGCCGGATGGCGATCAAGAACGGCAACGGCGCCGACGTCGTCGACATCGAATCGCAGCCGGGCGCCGGCTTTGCCAATCTCGGCGCCGGCTCTGTGCACCATGTCGCCTTCGCGGTCGAGGATCGCGCGCGGCAGCTCGAAGTGCGCAAGGCGCTTGTCGACACGGGTTACGGCGTAACGCCGGTCATCGATCGTGACTATTTCTGGGCGATCTATTTCCGCACGCCGGGCGGCGTGCTGTTCGAGGTGTCGACCAACGAGCCGGGCTTCAACCGCGACGAGGACACCGCGCATCTCGGCGAGGCGTTGAAGCTGCCGACGCAGCATCAGCATCTGAGACCCTATCTCGAACAGCATCTGCAGAAGCTGGAAGACTGACGCCATGAGCAAGGACGCCTACATCCACAAAGTGCTGCCCGGTTCGCCGGGCGGCCCGCTGCTGTTCGTCTTCCACGGCACCGGAGCCGACGAGAGCCAGCTTCTGTGCTTCGGTCGCGAGCTCGCGCCTTCGGCGACGATAGTCTCGCCGCGCGGCGACGTGTCGGAGCAAGGTGCCGCCCGTTTCTTCCGCCGCACCGGCGAAGGCGTCTACGACATGGACGACCTCGCGCGGGCGACGGCCAAGATGGCCGGCTTCGTCAAGGCGCATGTCGAAGCGGCAAAGCCCTCGGCGGTGTTCGGCCTCGGCTATTCCAACGGTGCCAACATCCTGGCCTCGGTGGTGTTCGCCGAGCCAGGACTGTTCGATGCCGCGGCGCTGATGCATCCGCTGATCCCGTTCGAGCCGCAGGTGCAGGGCAGCCTTGCCGGGCGCCGCATCCTGATCACGGCCGGCAGGCGCGACCCGATCTGCCCGCCGAACCTGACAACGCGGCTGGAGACCTATTTGCGCGCCGACGGGGCCGATGTCACAGTGGAATGGCACGACGGCGGGCACGAGGTGCGGCCGAATGAAATCGAAGCGGCGCGGCGGCTCTTCGCCCTCTCGCTCGTCGGCGCAGGAGGCAAGAAAAATGGCTGACCAGCTACCCGAGATCGAACTGGAAGATCGCGGCTCCAAGGGTCGCTACCTGCTGCGCGGACCAGGCGGCGCCGAGGCCGAAATGACCTTCACCAAGGTCGGCGAGCACCAGCTCATCATCGATCACACCGAGGTGCCGGATGTCTTTCGCGGCCAGGGCGCCGGGCTTCGCCTGGTAGCCCGCGCCGTCGAGGACGCGCGCGCGGCGGGCAAGAAGATAATCCCGCTCTGCCCCTTCGCCAACGCCCAGTTCCGCCGCCATCCGGAATGGGCCGACGTGCTGAAATATTAGCACTTGTCTTCCCCTTCTCCCCCGGGGGAGAAGGGGGCCGCGAAGCGGCCGGATGCGGGGAGCTCCACGGAAAACCGACGTCTCACTCCGCTGCAGCACCCTAAACCGTCTTGGCGCTGCGCGCCGGTCCACCGGGGCGAGCGACGCAGCCGCCCAGCCATAAATGCGAACACGCGTCTGGCATTTGCGCAGTTCGGCCATCTTGCCTAATTAGACAGATCACCTGGGATTCTCCCGCCCCGATCCGCCACCTCAAAAAGCGAATGGCCTGATGACCGAATCCGACCTCATTCCCGTTTTCGACGGCCACAACGACACGCTGCTCAGGCTCTACCAGTCGAACGAAGCGGATGTCGAAAAGCTGTTCATCGAGGGCACGCCGGGCGGTCACATCGACATGCCGCGCGCCAAAAAGGGCGGTTTTGCCGGCGGCATGTTCGCGATCTTTCCGCCGCCGATCGAAAAGACCAAGCGCAGCGCCGTGCCGCCGGCGCCAAGCGATAACGAGCCACTGCCGCCGGAACTGCCGCGCGCCGAGGCGGTCACTTCGACCATCGGCATGGCCTCGATCCTGTTCAGGCTCGAGCGCGCCGGCGCGCTCACCGTCTGCCGCAGCGCCGGTGATGTGCGCGAGGCGATGGCGAATGGCTCGATCGCCGCGGTGTTCCACATCGAAGGCGTCGAGGCGATCGATCCCGAGCTTGCCATGCTCGACCTGCTCCATGCCGCGGGGCTCCGCTCGCTGGGGATCGTCTGGAGCCGGCCGAATGCCTTCGGCAACGGCGTGCCGTTCCGCTTTCCCTCGTCGCCCGATACCGGGCCGGGCCTGACCGACGCCGGCAAGGCGCTGGTCAAGGCGTGCAACCAGCTCAGGATCATGATCGACCTCTCGCATCTCAACGAGAAGGGCTTTCGCGATGTCGCCGCGCTCAGCGACGCGCCGCTGGTCGCGACCCACTCCAACGTGCATGCGATCTGCGGCCATTCGCGCAACCTCACCGACTGGCAGCTCGGCGCGATCCGCGAAACGGGCGGCATGGTGGGCCTGAACTTCGCCACCGGCTTCCTGCGCGAAGACGGCCGCATGAATGCCGACACCAGCCTCGACATCATGCTGCGCCACATCGAGTCGCTGTTGCAGGCGCTGGGCGAGGACGGCGTCGGCCTCGGATCCGATTTCGACGGTGCCATGATCCCGGCGGTGATCGGCGACGTGGCAGGCCTGCCGAAGCTCCTCGACGCGCTCGCCGCTCGCGGCTTCGGGCGCGCGCTGATCGACAAGATCGCTTTTCGGAACTGGCTGCGTGTCCTTGAAAAGACGATCGGATAAAGTGACAATCTTGGACGTTCGGAATTGGGCCAGAACGCTCCCCCAAACGTCGCCATCATAGGGCGAAGCAGGAGCGCAGCTCCGTCGCGCTGCGGGCTTACGCACCCAAGCGCTTTAGCCATTCCTTGCCGACACCGCGGTCGCGGATGATCGGCAAGGGATCTTCATGGTCGAGTCGGGCGCAGATGCGGTAGACTTCCAGCGTCTCGGCATCCATCTCGCCGCGCTTGAAGAAGAACATCGCCGCCGCATAGCGGGTGCGGCCGGACCACATCTCGCCGAGCGGCGTGTTGACCAGCTGCCACTGCTCGGCCGCTTCCGCCTCCGCGTCCAGCCTGTCCGCATCCCCTTCCACGTCAAAAGTCCGCCGGCGGGTTGGCGGTGCGGCGATCGAGCTTGATGAATGGCCGCGGCACCACTTTCGCCCGCTTCATCAGCTTCTGATATCGCAGCTCGCGCAAGGCGTAGATCTCGACCCAGAGGTCGTCGACGACCGTATCGCCGTAAGGCCGTTGCAAGGAGGCGATGGCGATGTTGCGCTTGGCCATGGGCGACCACATCGCCGCGCTGACGAGCCCGACCTCCCGGCTCTTCTTCCAGTAGACGATGGCGTGCTCGGCCGGGATGTTGCCTTCGATCTCCAGCCCGACCAGCACATGGCGCAGCTGCTTCTTCGCCCGCGCTTCGAAGATGGGGCGGCGGCCGTTGAAGTGGCCTTTGTCCGGATCGACCATGAAGCCGAGGCCGATCTCGTCCGGCATGCGCAGGCGGTCGGCACGGATGGCATGCCCGGCAGTGGTGAAGTCGGCATTGGCGACGATCAGCCCGGCTTCTAGCCGGGCGCGATTGAGCGCCGTGTAGCCGATGGCGCGGATGCCGCGCAGCCCGCCCGCCGCCATCAGCCGGTCCCACAGGCTCAACGCCTTGTCCGCCGGCACGAACAGCTCGTAGCCGAGATCGCCGGTGAAGCCGGTGCGCGAGATGGTGACGGCAGCGCCGTCATGCGCGAAGTCGGCGAGGTCGAAAACCCTCAGCCGCTCGATGCCGGCAAAGCCGGCGTCGCGCAGGATGGCGAAGGAGGTTGGGCCTTGCAGCGCGAGCCCGGCGATCGCTTCGGTTTCTTCCTCGACGCTGACCTCATAGCCGATGGCGCTGTCGAGCAGCCAGGGCAGATGCCGCTCCTGCGAGCACAGCCGAAAGCGCGTCGGCGACAGCCGGAACAGCGTGCCGTCATCGAGGACGAAACCCTCGTCGTCGCACCAGGCGGTGTAGTGGACGCGGCCCGGCTTCAGCCTGGTCACGTCGCGCAGCGTGACACGGTCGAGATAGGCTTCGGCGTCCGGACCCTCGATCCGGTATTTCGTCATCGGCGAGATGTCGAAGAGTGCCGCCTGGCTGCGAATGGCAAAATATTCCAGCTCCTCGTCCCAGAGCGAATGCGGCGCGCGGTAGCCGGCCCAATTGTACCAGTCGTTTGTCAGCGCGATCGCGTCAATGCGCGGCTGGAAAGGTGTGTCGAGCCGAAGCGTGCGGAAGTGGGATTGCGCAAGGGTGCGGGCGGAATTGATTTTCACATGACGATTCATGTTGGCGTCGTAGAGCGCTGCGTTTGTGAATGGCGAAATCATCTCATGCCCTCATCGCGATGATGCGGCGTGCGGCGTTGAGGCCGGGGGCGCCGGAGATGCCGCCGCCGGGATGCGAACCGGCGCCGGCAAGGAACAGCCCTTCGAGCGGCGTGTCGTAGCCCGACCAACCGGAGACCGGCCGCGACATCAACATCTGGTCGGCCTGCAACTCGCCGTGGTGCCAGTGGCCGCCAGGCATTCGGTAGCGTGCCTCGATGTCGGCCGGAGTCAGCAACTCGGCATGACGCACCGTGGCGCCGATGCCAGGCGCATAGGCTTCGAGCTGCGCCATGATCGCCTTGAGGAACTGCGGCTTGCCGGCGGTCCAGCCCTGTTTCAGCGCATAGGGCGCGTACTGCACCACCGCGGACAGCACGCAGGCGCCGGAGGGTGCCAGCGAAGGATCGACCAGGCTGGGCAGCGTGATCTCCATCACCGGCTCGGGCGAGAACTCGCCATATTTCGACGGGTTGAAGGCGCGCTCGACATGGTCCGGCGAAGGCGCGATGACGAGGCGGCCCTTGTGGCCAGCGGCGTCGACGCCGGCAAATTGCGGCGGCCGGTCGAGCGCGAGATGAAGCTTCGCCGCATCGCCCTTCATGCGGATGTTCTTCATCTTGCGCACGAAACCGGTGTCGACCTCGCTCGGCCCGGCCAGATCGAGGATCGTGGTTGCGGGATTGATTGCCGAGACGACGGCTTTTGCGCGCAGCGCCTCGCCGCCCTGCGTGACGACACCGAGGGCGCGGCCCTTCTCGACGACGACCTTGGCGACCGGCGAAGCCAGACGGATCGAAACACCCGCTTGCTCGGCCGCCGAGCGGATGGCGGCAACGACCGCGCCCATGCCACCCTTGGGCTGTATCTGCGCGCCGGCGAGGCCGCCGATCTCGCCAGCGAGCCGATAGTAGAGGCCGAGCAGCGATGTCGGCGAGCGCGGACCGAGATGGCTGCCCAGTGTCGCGTCGAAAGCGAGCAGGCCTTTCAGCCTGTCGTCGGAAAGCTGCTCGTCGAGCAGGTCGTAGACGTTCATCAAGAGCACGCGCAGGAAGTCGCGCATATCCTCCTTGCCGAGCTTTTTCAGCGCCAGCGCCGTCTGGCCGAGCCCGGTCATTTCGGCGAGCGACATGCCGGCAAGGTCCGGCGGGCGGCGCGACAGAAACGGTTTCAAAACGCCGGCGTAGCGCAACAGCTGCGCGCGCAGGTCGCGCCAAGCCGACTGCTCCGACGGGCTGGCGCCCGTAAGCGCCTCGCCATAAGCGCCGTGCAGCACCAGCGGGCCGTCTTTCGACAATGCGACCGAGGGCACGAAATCGCCGCGCTCGATCTTCAGGCCGTGGCGCTCGAGCTCCAGCGTCTTCACCACATCGGGATGCAGGCGATTGAGCAGATGAGCGACCGAGGAGACGCGAAACCCCGGAGCGAATTCCTCGGTGCGCGCCGCGCCGCCGACCTCCTTGCCAGCTTCGAGCAGCAGCACCTTGCGTCCCGATTTCGCCAGCGTGGCGGCGGCAACCAGGCCATTGTGGCCGCCGCCGATGACGATCGCGTCCCAATTCGTTTCAGATGACGTCATGGGCCGGACTCATATGCAGGGTTGGCTTGGCGAGGTCGCGCAGGATCTCGGCGGCGGCGTTGCGTCCGGGCGCGCCCATGACGCCGCCGCCCGGATGAGTGGAGGAGCAGCACATATAGAGCCCGCCGACCGGCGAGCGGTATTGCGCGTAGCCCGGCACCGGGCGGTTGAACAGCAGCTGGTCGAAGGTCAGTTCGCCTTGGAAGATGTTGCCTTCGGTGAGGCCAACCTCGGCCTCGATCTCGCGCGGCGTGCGCACCTCCATATGGACGATGCGGTCGCGGAAGCCGGGCGAATATTCGGCGATCTGCGCAACCACGCTCTCGGCGAAGCCGTCGCGGTCGGCGTCCGTCCAGTCTCGGCCGCCAATTTTGGGCGGCGCGTATTGCACGAAGCAGCTCATGAAATGTTTTCCCGGCGGCGCCATGGTCGGGTCGAGCGTGGTCGGGATCACCATGTCGAGGAAGGGATCGGCCGACCAGCGCCCGGCCTTCCAGTCGTCATAGGCGCGCTCCATGCGCTCGATTGAATCGGTGAAGTGCATGTCGGCGCGGTAGACCGGCGAATCCTTCGGCAGAGCCGGGAATTGGGGAAGCGAATCGAGCGCGATGTTGACCTTGCCGGACGAACCGCGGATCTTGAAGTTCCTGACGCGACGGAGGAAGATGTCGGGCAGCTCCTTCTCCTCGACCAGTTTCAGGAAGGTGCGCTTCACATCGGCGTTTGAGACGACGAGCTTGCCGTGGACCTCTTCGCCGCCGGCCAGCACGACGCCCTTGGCCCTGCCGTTCCTGATCAGCACGCGCTCGACCTCGGCGCCTGTGCGGATCGTGCCGCCGGAAGCCTTGAATGAGGCGGCGAGCGCCTTGGTCACGGCACCCATACCGCCACGCGCATAGCCCCAGGCGCCCACGGAGCCATCGACCTCGCCCATATAATGGTGGAGCAGGACATAGGCCGTGCCGGGCGACATGGGCCCAAGCGCCGTGCCGATGATGCCGGAGAGCGCAAAGTTCGCCTTGATGACGTCGGTCTCGAAATACTCGTCGAGGAAGCCGGAGATCGACATCGTCCAGAAGCGCAAGGTCAGCGCCATTTCCTCAGCGGTGAGACCGGCGAATTTCTTGCCGAGATAAAGCAACTCGCCAAGATCGCGCGGCTTGAAGCTGGTGGGATCGGGCGCGGTGCGCATCAACAGCGGCTGGATGAAGCGGCACTGCCTTGTGACGTCGCGCGAATAGCGGTCGTAGGCCTCGGCGTCGCGCTTGGAGAAGCGGGCGAATTCGCGGCGATGCGCATCGTGGTCGCGGTAGTTGGCGAGATAGTCGCCGTCGCGCGTGAACACCGCGCCGCCTTCATAGGAGATCACCTGCAGGCCGAAGCGCGGCAGCTCCAGATCGCGCATGATCTCGGGCCGGAACAGCGAGCAGACATAGGAGCAGTTGGAGTAGAGAAAGCCCGGCGTCAGCTCGCGGCTGGTGGCCGCACCGCCGACCCAGTCGTTCTTCTCGACCACCAGCACGTCGAGCCCGGCGCGCTGCAGATAGCCGGCGTTGACCAGCCCGTTGTGGCCGCCGCCGATGACGATCGCGTCCCATGCCTTCATGTGCGCTCAACCTCCCTCCGGCCGCCCGTTTTTGGGTGCGATTTGTTCCCCGATCAGCCGAATTTGGCACGGGTCACGGTTTTTTGTCCAGCCATTTTGAATGAATGTTCAACAAATGGTGTTGCGTTTCTGCGTTGATGCGCTAGGCTTTGCCCCGCATTTCTGGTGTCCACTAGCGCGAAGGTGACTTCGGCATTTGAGGCTGAGTCCGATGATCGAAACGGCTAACGCCGAGCCGGAATATGACGACGCGGCCATTCGCTTCCTCGAGGCGCTCTGGGGCGATGGCTACCTGTCGCCGGGCGGCCCGGACGAAGTGGACCGCGTGGTCGAAGGCCTCTCGCTCAAGGGCAAGACGATCCTCGATATCGGCTGCGGCGCCGGCGGCATCACGCTGGATCTGGTCGCGCGCCATGGTGCGGCGCATGCGACCGGTTTCGATGTCGAGAGGCCGGTGATCGAGACGGCAAAGCGAAAGGCGGCTGCGCAGGGTCTCCAGCACCGCGTCAGCTTCGTCCAGGCGCCGCCGGGACTGCTGCCTTTCACCGATGCTTCCTTCGACGTCGTCTTCTCCAAGGACGCACTGTTGCATGTCCGGGACAAGGATGCCCTGTTCGCCGAGGTCTTCCGCGTGCTGAAGCTCGGCGGCGTCTTCGCCGCATCGAACTGGATGATCTCGCACGACGGCGAGCCGTCTGCAGATATGAAGGCCTATCTCGCGGCGGAAGGCTTGTCCTTTGCCATGGCTTCGCCGGCGCGCTATGCCGAAGCGATGCGTCGTGCTGGCTTCCGCGACATCAGCGTCCGCGACCGCAACGCATGGTACCGCGAGGTGGCGCGGGAGGAACGGGCGCGCCTGAAGGGGCCACTCTATCAAGCGCTCGCCGCCGCGGTCGGCGGGGGCTATGTCGACAAGAACATCCGGACCTGGGAGGCGATGCAGAAGGTGCTTGACAGTGGTGAGCACCGCCCCACTCATCTGCGCGGTTGGAAGCCGGTCGGATAGCCGGCAATGCTGGAGACCGTCACGCTCATGAAGAATGCAGAGGCCAGGGATGCCTTGCCCGAACCGGCACGAAAAGGAGACGCCGAGAAGCGCGGCCGCAAGGCTTCGAAAGAAGTCAGGCAACTCCAGTTGATCGAGGCGACGATCGATTCACTGGCCAAGCGCGGCTATGCGGAAACGACGATGGCCGATGTGGCCGACGGCGCGGGCCTGTCCCGCGGCATCGTCAACTTCCATTTCGAAAGCAAGGAGAAGCTGCTCGTAGCCACGCTGCAATATATGTATGACGAGTATTCGGCGCATTGGCGCGCCGCCTTGCAGAAGGCAGGCGACGATCCGGCGCGGCAGCTGCAGGCGCTGGTGTGGGCCGACTTCGATCGCTCGATCTGCAACAAGCGCAAGCTCGCTGCCTGGTGCGCCTTCTGGGGCGAGGCCAAATCGCGGCCGACCTACCAGGCGCTGAGCAGCTCGCGCGACGCCTACTACCAGCAGGTGTTCATCGACCTCTGCGCGACGCTCAAGCAAAGGGGCGGCTATGCCTATGAGCCGCAGGTCATGGCGCTGGCGCTATCGGCCATGCTCGAGGGCCTGTGGCTGCGGTTGATGATGGGCACAGAAGACACCACCCGCGAGACCGCGCTGCAGGCGGCCAACGCGTTCCTGGCCGCCGCCTTTCCGAAACACTACGATTAACGACAGCCCGGAGTTAGCAACAGCCGGCCAGCAAGACCGGCAAGACCAAAGAGGATGGAACAGCATGAAGAAACTCAGCCGACGCCTGACACTTACTTTGGCGCTCGCCGGCGCGCTGGCATCTTCGGCGTCAGCGTTCGCCGTTGCCGCCGACAAGGACCTCATCGTGTTCGACTGGTCCGGCTATGAGGACCCCAGCTTCCACGGCAAATATGTCGAGAAGGACGGCGACTCGCCGACCTTCGCCTTCTTCGGCGATGAGGACGAGGCATTCGAGAAGATCCGCTCCGGCTTCAAGGCCGACCTCGGCCATCCGTGTTCGCAAAGCGTGGTGAAGTGGCGCGAGGCGGGGCTGTTGCAGCCGCTCGACACCTCCAAGATCGCCGGCTGGAAGGATCTCAACCCCGGCATCATGGCGATGAAGGACCTTGCCACCACCCCCGACGGCAAAGCCTGGTTCATGCCTTGGGACTGGGGTGACACGCAGCTCACCTTCAACTCCGACAAGATCGCCGAGAAGGACGTGCAGTCGCTGAAGGCCTTCGCCGATCCCAAGTATAAGGGACGCGTCTCGATCGGCGACAATGTCGACGACGCCTATGCGCTGGCCAGCCTCGCCATCGGGCTGAAGGACTGGACAAAGATGACGGACGAGCAGTTCAAGCAGGCGTCCGATTTCCTGCGCCAGGTGCACAAGAACGTGCGCTCCTACTGGACCGATACCACCGACATCGTGCAGTTGCTCTCAGGCGGCGAGGTCGATCTGGCCTGGGCCTGGAACGACGCGGCGGTGCAATCGCAGGCCGCCGGCGTGCCGATCAAGTCCAAGAAGGATACCGACGAGGGCATCTCGACCTGGGTGTGCGGCTATGTGCTGTTCAAGGACGCGCCCGGCAACATTGACAAGGCCTATGACTATCTCAACGCTGTCAACGATCCGGAAGTCGCCAAGGTGCTGGTCAAGGACTGGGGCTACGGCCAAGCCAACGCCAAGGGCATGGCCGGTGTCGACCAGGCGGTGCTCAAGGAAAAGGGCTACGACAACGTGGAAAAATGGGCCGACAAGACGCTGTTCCAGCAGCCGCTGCCTTCCGAGCTTAAGCTGAAGATGATCGCCGAGTTCGAGAAGATCAAGGCCGGCTATTGAACAGCAAGATCGAAAGCACCGACGTTGCAATCGTCGGCGCCGGCTTCACTGGCCTGTCGGCCGCGCTCGAATTGAAGCGCGCCGGCATCGATTTCCTCGTCCTGGAAGCGCGCGGCCGCGTCGGCGGTCGTGTGGAAGGTGCGCGAAACGGGCTCGGCGAGCTGATCGACAGCGGCGGCCAGTTCCTGTGCGAGGACATGCCGGAGTTGATGGCGCTGGCCAGGGCGCGCGGCAAGACCTTCGTCAAAACCTTTGTCGATGGCGCGTTCATCACCCATCCACCGATGTCGGTCGACCAGGCCGGACAGACCTATGTGACCGCGATGGCGATCCGCGACCGCATGAACTGGATCGAGCCTGACGATCCCGCGATCGCCGGGCTGACCGTCGCCTCCTGGCTAGAACGCCAGACCGATCCGGTAGATGCCAAAGCCGCCTTCCGCTCGATGGTCGAAGGACTGTGGTGCCTGGCGCTGGAAAAGGTGCCGCTATGGTACCTGATCGACAATGATCGCCGCATCACCAACGAAGTGCCGGAACTGCAATATTCTCTGCGCGAGACCATGCAGTCGCTGGCCGCGGACCTGGCGGGCGATCTCGGTGACCGGCTGCGGCTGAACGAGCCGGTCATTCGCGTCGAGCGCGGGCCGTCCGGCGTTCGTGTCGTCGCCGGCGGCGGCGCCGTCGAGGCGCGCGAGGTCCTGCTCGCCCTGCCGCCAGCGACGGCCAACAGGCTCGACTTTCGGCCTGCCTTGTCGACGGCCTTGAAGAAGGCGCTTGGCGTCTGGGAAAGCGGCGCGGTGGTCAAGATCCTCGTCCGCTATGCCAGGCCGTTCTGGCGCGAGCGCGATCTGAGCGGAATGGTGATGTGGCGCGACATGCCGGGCCTGTTTGCCTGCGATGCCAGCAGGGATGCCGAGCATGCAGCGCTCGTCGTCTTCATCGGTGGGCCGCTGGCGCTGCGTTGCCGCAAGCTGGGTGCTGCGGCGTTGCGCGCCGAGGTCACTGCGGAGCTCGCGGATGCGCTCGGTCCGGACGCGGCCGATATTCTCGATTTCAGCCAGCGCGACTGGACAGATGACCGCTGGAGCGG
>NZ_RZSF01000135.1:0-16609 GCF_004023325.1 Mesorhizobium sp. M1A.F.Ca.ET.072.01.1.1
CCGCCGCCCTGTCCTTGCGACTGCTTGGGCAACTGACGATCGCGCGTGGCGGCGAGCCGGTTAAATTGCCTTCTTCGCGCAAGTTGCGCGCGTTGCTGGCCTATCTGGCGCTCGCGCCACATCCCGTCAGCCGCAGCCGGCTTTGCGAGCTTCTGTGGGACGTGCCGAACGATCCTCGCGGCGAGCTTCGCTGGTGCCTGAGCAAGCTTCGCGGCGCGCTGGACCAACCGGGCCTGCACCGGATCGAGACCGAGGGCGACACCGTGGCGCTTCGTCTTGCCGATACGAACGTCGATGCCGTCGAAGCCGCCGCAGCGGTCGCCGAAGGGATCGAGACGCTCAGCCTCGGGCGTCTTCGGGCGCTTGCGCAGCTCTTCGCCGGCGATTTCCTTGACGGGCTGGAGCTCGATCGGAGCCCGCATTTCACCAGTTGGCTGACCGCGCAACGCCGCCGTTTCAGCTCGTGCCACGTCGCCGTTCTGGAGCACATCATCGGCCTGCTCCCCCAGGGAGCCGATGAGGCGGGCGCCTATCTGGACAGATGGCTGGAACTCGCGCCCTTCGATGGACGCGCCCATGTGGCGCTGCTGGAAAACCTTGCGCGGCGGGGACAGATCGGCGCCGGTGAGGAGCATATTGCAACTGCGGCGGAACTCTTCCGCTCCGAAGAGCTGGATGTCGCTCCCTTGCGGGAAGCATGGCATGAGATAAAGGCACGCCATTCCAGCGCAACGCCATGCGCGCGATCCGGGCTAGCTCTTCCGGCCACGCAAGCACCGATCGTTGCCGTCGAATCCGAACCCGCCGCCGTGCGCCGGGCCGCGCTGGCGGTGATGCCGTTCGCGGAAAGCGACGTCAATTTCCGTGGCGGGCTTGCCGACGGCTTGACCCACGACATCATAACGCGGCTCGCCAAGCTTCGCGATTTCTTCGTCATTGCCCGCGGATCGGTCTTCGCGCTTGCCGAGAAGGACATCGCACCGGAGGACGCCGGTCGCCGGCTGAATGTCGATTATGTCGCGACGGGCTCGGTCCGCAGCCTTTCGGGCAGGGTGATCGTCTCGGTCGAGCTCGTCGAGGTCCGCACCGCGAGGATCGTGTGGGCCGAGACCTTCGAGCACAGGCCGGACGAGATCTTCACGGTGATAGACGACATCGGCAACAGCATCGTCTCGTCGATCGCCGCCGAGATCGCGACCGTCGAGCGAAACCGGGCAATGCTGAAGGCGCCGAATTCGCTGAATGCGTGGGAAGCCTATCATCGCGGGCTCTGGCACATGTACCGCTTCACCCGCCAGGAAAACGAACTGGCGCAGCAGTTCTTCAATGACGCCCTGAAGCTCGACCCGACCTTCGCCCGAGCCTATGCAGGCCTCTCCTTCACGCATTGGCAGAATGCCTTTCAGCGTTGGGGCGATCGCGACCGTGAGGCGTCGCTGGCTTTCGCAACTGCCGGTCACAGCCTCCTGGTCGATGACCGCAATCCGGCCGCGCACTGGGCGATGGGCCGCGCCTTGTGGCTGCGCGGCGAGCAGGACGGCTCGCTGCTCGAACTGGCAAAGGCCGTCGACCTCAGTCCGAACTTCGCGCTCGGCCACTATGCCCTGTCCTTTGTCCATTCGCAGTCGGGCGATCCGCAATCGGCGATCGGCTCCTCCGATCACTCGCGCCATCTCAGCCCCTTTGACCCATTGCTGTTCGGCATGATGGGCGCGCGGGCCATGGCCCATGCTCGGCTGGGCGAATACGATGAAGCCGCTGAATGGGCGCTGAAAGCTGCGGCCAGGCCCAACGCCCATGTCATCATCCTGGCGATCGCCGCGCACTGCCTGGCGCTGGCCGGCCGCCAGGACGAGGCACGAAACTTCGCCGCCGCGATCCGCACCACGTGGCCCGACTATCGGGCGGACGATTTCATCGCCACCTTCCGCTTCGACCGGGACGGCGAAGCCCTGTTCCGCAGAGGCGCGATGCTGATCGGATTGAATTGACCGAGGTCTGGCCGAGCCGAGAATGGCGACCAGGAACGCGGCGTTTGCAGGCCGGCATCAACTGAATATCAATAGACCTCAGTGCACCAGCGGACCGCTGGCCTTCCGCCACGCATCGATGCCGCCCTGGATGTGGCGGGCGCTCGATATCCCGCGATCCTGCGCCGCCTGCACGGCCATCGCCGAGCGCTCGCCGAAGGCGCAATAGAACAGGATCTGCTTGGCTGTCGATTTCGCCAGCTCGTGCAGCATGCCGCCGGCGGCGATATTCTCCTGCAGCCGCGCATAGGGCAGATGGATCGCGCCGGGGATGACGCCGTGACGATCCCGTTCGGATTGCTCGCGCAGGTCGATCAGCGCCACGTCGGGCCGACCGACCAGTGCCAGCGCCTGTTCGGCGGTCACTGCCCAGCCGCGGCTGGCGATGTCGTCCTGATGCAGCCCCACCCGCATGTTGGCCGGCACGGCCACATCCATCATCTTCGGATTGGACAGCTTCAGGTTGTTCATGATGTTCACGTATTCGTCCACCGACTTCACTTGCAGGCGCGGATTGAAGGCCTTTTCCTCGCCGATCGTCGACACGGTTTCGCCCTTGTAGTCGTGTGCCGGAAAGATCAGCGTCTCGTCGGGAAGCTTGAGCAGGCGGCCGAAGATCGAGTCATATTGCTGGCGCGGATCGCCGTTCTGGAAGTCGGTGCGGCCGGTGCCGCGAATGAGCAGCGTGTCGCCGGTGAAGACGCGGTCCGGCAGGACGAAGCTGTAGGAATCGTCGGTGTGGCCGGGCGTATAGACGACGTCCAGCGCCAGCCCCTCGATGGCAAGCTTGTCGCCGTCGGCAAGCCGCATCGACACGACGTCGGCCTTGGTCTGCTCACCCATCACGGTGACGCAATGCGTCCTGTCGCGCAACGCGCCGAGCCCGGTGATGTGGTCGGCATGAAGATGTGTGTCGACCGCTTTGACCAGTCTGAGGTCGAGCTCGTTGACCAGCTGCAGGTAGCGTTCGACCTTCTCCAGCACCGGATCGATGATCAGTGCCTCGCCGCCGCGGCGGCTGGCGAGGAGATAGGAATAAGTGCCCGAAACGGAATCGAAAAGCTGACGGAAGATCATTTTATCGGCCCCATGCGCGAGCGGCCCACCCCGGCTGCCGACCAAGTCTAGATCAAGCATGAGGTGCCCGCCAGCGAACACTTCATGCTCGAGCTAAGGCCGAGCTCCTACCGCCTGAGCACCGCGCTCAGCACGTCGCGGATGCCGATCGCCCCGACGAAGCGCGAGCCTTCGTCGAACAGCGCCACCGGTGCCGTCTGCGAGCGGTGCATGGCGAGCATCACCGTCTTCAGGGACGTGCCGGGATTGGCCCAGAACACCTGCGCACCCTCCTCCGGCTGCCTCTCGACCTCGGCGCAGGATACCCACACCGCCGGCTTGCCGTCGCGTTCGGCCGCCGCCACCAGGCCATGCTCGTCGATCTTGAAGCGCGTCGTCTTGCGCCGGTCGAGCCAGACCCAGCCATTCTCGCCCTGCTCGAGATCGCGGCGGTCGCGCATCACGTTCCAGGCGGTGAGCACCGAGAGCGGATTCACATTGGCGATGAAGTCGCGGACATAGTCGTTAGCCGGCCTGAGCACGATGTCTTCCGGCGCGCCGGTCTGGACGATGCGCCCGCCTTCCATGATGGTGATGTGGCTGCCGATCTTCAGCGCCTCCTCGAGGTCGTGGCTGACGAAGATGATGGTCTTCTTCAGCGCCGCCTGGAGCTGCAGGAGCTCGTCCTGCAGCTTGGTGCGGATCAGCGGATCGAGGGCCGAGAACGGCTCGTCCATCAACAGGATCGGCGCCTCGGTGGCGAAGGCGCGGGCGAGGCCGACGCGCTGCTGCATGCCGCCCGAAAGTTCATGCGCGTATTTCTTCGACCATTGGTCGAGATGGACCAGCTGGAGCTGCTTCTGCACCCGTGTCTTGCGCTCGGCCTCCGGCACGCCGGCGAGCTCCAGGCCGAAGCCGACATTCTCCTCGACCGTGCGCCATGGCAGCAGGCCGAACTGTTGGAACACCATCGCCACCTGCTTCTGCCGCAGTCGTCTCAGTGTCGGCTCGTCGCAGGTGACGACGTCGACCGTGCGGTCGCCGTCATTGACCAGCACCTGGCCGCGCGACACCACGTTCAACCGGTTGACGGCTCTCAGCAGCGTCGACTTGCCGGAGCCGGAAAGGCCCATCAGCACCGAGATTTCGCCCTCATGCACGGTGAGGTTGGCGCCGGCGCAGCCCAGCACGTTGCCGGTCTTTTCGAGGATTTCGGCGCGGGTTGCGCCCTGGTCGATCAGCGCGAGGGATTTCGCCTGGTCGGCACCGAAGACGATATCGACATTCTTGAAATCGACGGCGACGGTCATTTCTTGCCTCCAACGCCGATGCGGGTCATGCGATCGAGCACGATGGCGAGCACGACGATGGCAAGGCCTGCTTCAAGCCCGAGGTCGATCTTGCGGGAGCCCAGCGCGCGGTTGATTTCGGTGCCGAGACCGCCGGCGCCGATCAGCGCCGCGAACACCACCATCGACAGCGACAGCATGATCGACTGGGTCAGCCCCGCCATGATCGTGGGCAGCGCCGAGGGCAATTCGACCTTCCACAGAAGCTGGTTCTTGGTGGCGCCGAAGGACTCGCCCGCCTCGATGATCGCCTTGGGCACCGAGACGATGCCGAGATGGGTGAGACGCACCGCCGTCGGGATGACGAAGATGATGGTGACGATGAGGCCGGGCGCGTTGCCGAGCCCGAATAGCGTCAGCACCGGGATCAGGTAGACGAAGGTCGGCAGCGTCTGCATCAGGTCAAGCACCGGCAGCATCACGCGGTAGACCTTCGGCTTGTGCGCCGCCCAGATGCCGAGCGGCACGCCGATCGCCATTGCCATGGCGGCGGCGGCCACCACCAGCACCAGTGTCTGCACCGTCTGCTTCCAGAGGTTCTGGTTGATGATGAAGATGAGGCCGATGAAGACGCCGATGGCGAGTGGCCGCGAGCGTTGCAGGAACCAGGCGATGACGGCGACGACCAGGGCCAGCAGCACCGGCGGCAGCATCAGCAGGAGGTCCACCGCCCCGTCAAGGATGAAATTCAGGCCGTTCGAAAAGGCCCTGAAGACGGTGTCGAAATTCTCGGTGAGGAAGCCGAAAAAGGCCTTGCCCCATGGACCTATGGGAATCTTGTAGGCGACCAGAAATTTCGAGATCGGATCCATCTTTCCCCTCTTTGATCCTTGCCGCCCTTGCCGAGCGGTCACCTTCTCACAGCATATGAAAAAGGGCAGCCTTTTCCAGCGGCTGCCCCTTTCCGGAGATCATGCCGGACTCAAAGCCGGCTCAGCTCCCGAGCGCGGTCTTGATGGCCGCAGCCGCATCGCCGCCGTCGAAGGTGGTCACGCCGGCGATCCAGGGCGCGATCGCGTCCGGATGCTTCTTCAGCCAGTCGGTCGCGACCGTCTGGGCATCGCCGCCTTTCAGGATCGCGTCCATCATCTCGCCTTCCATGTCGAGATTGAATTTCAGGTTGGAGATGAACTTGCCGGCATTCGGGCACTCGGTGGTGTAGCCCTTGCGCGTGTTGGTATAGACGGTGGCGGCGCCGAAACCGCTGTCGCCCATCCCGTCGAGATAGGTGATCTTCATGGCGCCCATCACCGGATGCGGCGTCCAGCCGAGGAAGGCGATCCACTCATTGTTCTTCATCGACTGCTCGGCTTGCGTCAGCATGCCGGCTTCCGAGGACTCGACCAGCTCGAAGCCTTCGAGATTGTCCTTCGGGTTCTTGATCATGTCGAGGATGATGCGGTTGCCGTCATTGCCGGCCTCGATGCCGTAGATCTTGCCATTGAACTTGTCCTTGAACTTGCCGAGATCGGTCAGCGTCTTGACGCCCGCATCTGCGACATAGGTCGGCACGACGATGCCGTAGCCGGCGCCGGTCAGGTTGGTGCTTACCGTCTCGACCGAGCCGTCGGCGGTATAGTCCTTGATGTCATTGGTCATCGACGGCATCCAGTTGCCGAGAAAGACGTCGAGGTCCTTGTTCTTCAGCGACGCATAAGTTACCGGCACCGAAAGCTGGATCACCTGCGGCTCGTAGCCGAGCGCGGTGAGCAGCACCGAAGCCACCCCGGTGGTTGCCTGGATATCGGTCCAGCCGACATCGGACAGACGCACGGCCTTGCAGCTCGCCGGATCGCCGGCATAGGCCGCGGTCGTGGACAGAAGCGCCGCCAGCCCGAGGCCGGCGACGAAGGATTTCATACGCGACATGAACTTTCTCCCATTGCGGTTTTTTAAAGCGGCGCGAAGTCACGGTTCTTGCGCCCGCCTTGTTTCGCCAGCCAAACACCATTTTGATGCGGTTTCAAGCGGTTCCACACCGCGATCAACGGCGCGCGCTTGCCATTCAGCGACATGCCGCGCTTTCCGGCGGGTCCGCTTTTTTGGTGGAAGGAGCCCGCGGCCCCTTCCCCGCCCCGCAGCAATTGAGCTTAAACACCCATATGGCCAAGCTCTACTTCAACTACGCAACGATGAATGCCGGCAAGACGACGATGCTCCTGCAAGCATCCTACAACTATCGCGAACGCGGCATGACGACGATGCTGTTCGTCGCCGGCCATTATCGCAACGGCGACAAGGGACTGATCTCGTCGCGCATCGGTCTCGAGACCGAGGCCGAGATGTTCCGCGACGGCGACGATCTCTACGCCCGCGTCGCCGAGCATCATGAGCACACCACCGTGCATTGCATATTCGTCGACGAGGCGCAGTTCCTCGAGGAGGAGCAGGTCTGGCAGCTGGCCCGCATCGCCGACCGGCTGAACATCCCGGTCATGTGCTACGGCCTGCGCACCGATTTCCAAGGCAAGTTGTTTTCCGGCTCGCGCGCGCTGCTGGCCATCGCCGACGATCTGCGCGAAGTGCGCACCATCTGCCGCTGCGGCCGCAAGGCGACGATGGTCGTTCGCCTCGGTCCCGACGGCAAGGTGGCAAAGCAAGGCGAGCAGGTGGCGATCGGCAAGGACGTCTATGTCTCGCTCTGCCGCCGGCACTGGGAAGAGGAAATGGGCAGGGCTGCGCCCGACGACTTCATCGGCTTTGCCCGCAACTGAGACGGGGAGCGACGTCCGACGAAGGCCGGCAATCGCTGCCATCGGCCGGCCGATGGCCGGTTGATTGCCACGATCCGCCACAAGAGATTTTGCACACTTCCCAGCGCCGCAGCTTGTCCGCAAAAACAAGAGCTTAAGGCATACCAGCTAAAGCTGCCTGAAGGCGGCGCGCATTACTCTGGCCATGAGCATGCTTGCCTTATCTTTCAAGGACCTGGCCAATTCTTTTGTTTTGCCACGTCTCCCTGTCTTCCTTCTTTCAATCGCTTGAGCCCCCACATATATTCGGCGACGTGCGACACGAAACCGGATGCCGAAGCGGGAGGCCCCTATGGCGACGTTGCAGAATTTCGATGCCGAAATTGCCAAGACTAAGCAGGTCGTGGAGGACATGCGCACCAAGATCGAGCAGTCCGGAACCGTGCTCGACACGCTGGCGCAGGCCGACAGGAAGATCGGCGATGCCAATTTCGACCTCGAGAACGCCCGCATCGAGGACGTGCTGAAACAGCAGAAGGTCATGGAAGGCAATATCGCCGACCTGATCATCGGGCTGGAGGACGCCACCAATGTCTTCGGCGCCGAATTCGAGAGCATGAAGAGCTACACCGGCTGGGAAAATCTCGTCGGCGTCTTCTCCGAGCAGCGCAAGCAGCGCATGCGCACCGACCGCGTGCGCAACATGTCGCTCGCCGGCAATTTGCAGGAGCTGCTGGCGAAATCGGACACCATCGTCGGCATCCTGAAAGCCCAGAAGCAGATCCTCGACCAGCGCTACAAGACCTCCGAAGCTAGCCTGTCGCAGGTGATCGAGCGCCGCAAGGCGACTATGACCAATCTCGAGGCGGTGCAGAAACGCATCGAGGAACTCAACCCGATGCTGCTCGACATCGAGAACAAGATCGCCGCCTCGACCAGCCAGAAGGAGCGCACCCAGCTCGAGGGCGAGCGTTCGAAGATGGCGACCGAGTACAACGAGAAGCAGGCTAAGGAGCAGGAGCTGCTGGCCGAAAGCCAGACGCTGGAGCGCTACACCTCGATGTTTCAGACGTTTGTCGATTCCCTCAACAACCAGATCGCCGCGCAGTCGACGCTGATCAACAAGCTGACAATCGACACCGAGCAGCGCATCGTGCTCTACAAAGCTCTGGAAGACTCGCTGAAGACGGCCGCCCAGCAGGACGTCGCCCACAAGATCAACACGCTGGGCAGCCAGGTCGACAACACGGCCGAGGAGACGATGGCCGGCATCGGCGCCGCTTCGCAGAAGCACATCGGCGATCTCTTGGAGATGCACGAGAAGAATATGGTGGCCACCGCCGACATCCAGCGCCGCAAGAAACTCGCCGACGACGCCTTCGCCCGCCGCTTCGACGAGGTGATGAAGAAGCACAATTCGGCGAACTACGTGCAGCAGTAGGCGGTGTGACGGCATTCTTCGACACGGCGGTGCCATGACCCCCCAAAAAGAAGCGGCGGCGCGCTACTTCTTCGCCATCACCGCGGCGCTGAGCGGGCTGGAAGTGTTCATGCGCGACGACCGCTCGCCGCTCTACCGGCACGGCATCGTCGCCAAGATCGTCGCCGAATACATCGCCCGCTTGGAAAATTCATTCGACTGCTGGCGCAACCGGCTGGGCTTCATGGATACGTTCCGCATTTCGCGCGCCGACAGCGGCTATCCGGTGTTCCAGAACCTGCTCGAATTGGAGAACGACCGCCGACAGGCCGATAGCCGGCTGGCCAACATTCCGCAGGCCGGCGAGTTGCGCGAGGAGATGGCCGACTTCATCCTGCGCCACAAGGAATTCCCTGTGGCGCTGCAAAGGTCGATGGCCGAGCGGCTCTATCTGGAGGGCGTCAAGAGCGAGACCACCTTCGGTCCGTTCACGCTGGCGCAGACGGCCAAAGTCTCGGTCAATCCCAAGACCATGCGGCCTTACTACCTCGTCCACTGGGCCTCGTTCGACGGCAGCGCCAACCTGCCGCTGATCTATATGGTGACGGTCGAGGACTCCTCCGAGAGCATGGTGCGACAGCTCGTCGACGCGAACGGCAAGCTGAACGAGAAGATCGACATTCCGCTTCCTGTCGATGGCCTGCTCAACCCCGAGCTTGCCCACCGCTTCGACGATTTCACCGAGAAGAATTCCGCCTACACGCTGTCGCCGGCGACCATCGCGGTCAATCTCGACAAGGATTTCGAGCCGCTGCACCCGAAGCAGTTGCGGCGCGTCGTGCTCGGCCCCTTCTATTCGGCCGGGATCACCGAGAACAATTCGACGGTGACCGAGGTTCTGGCCAAGGTGCGCAAGCCGGAGAACGCCTGGTTGCTGACCTGGACCATCCAGGAAGTCTTTTCCAAGTCCGAGAAGCCCGGCCGCAAGGGGCTGTTCTCCAGCGAAAAGACGACGCAGGAATTCTTCATCAACACCGACGACCTCGAAGCGGCACGCCAAGGCGTCTCCAGCTATGAGAACCACGCGCTGATCCCGCACGAGGCCTATCAGGCGCTCTATGCCGCGGGCGAAGCGCAGAAGATCTTTTCCGGCTACAAGGTCCACATCCTGTCCAAAGGTCAGGTCATCAGCGATGTGTGACCGTCGAACCGCGGAGCATCCGTAATGGACACCGGGCTGACCACGATCTCGGAATCGACAATCGAAAAGCATCGCGCCACTGCGCAGAGCTTCATCACCCGCATCGTCGTGCTGGAGGATCCATCGCGCGAGTCCGGCACCGCGCTCGCCGGCACCAACCGGCGCTTCGTCTCGACCGTCTCGGCCGGTTCGGTGCGCCGCACGCGCGAGGTCGAACTGTCGAAAACGGTCGCCGCGATCCATCCCGACGACCAGCTGATGAGCATCCCCCAGCACATGCTTCTCTACCGCGCCCGCCGCGGCCTGGCGATCGCGCTGGCCATATCGGATGTCTTTGCCGAGGGATCCGATCTCGAAAGCCTGCAGGCCAAGAACGCGCGTGCCCCGCTCGAAGGCGAGGAGGCGGCGGGATTCAAGAAGCTGCTGTCGGCCTCCGCCTACGTTTCGGCTTTCAGCTTAGCCTCCTACCTGTTCCAGCTCATCGACAGCGACGGCGAGGCGCCGAACGACAGTCCCGAACCCGACTTCCTGTTCGACACGCCGCAGGACGCGGTGAAGTCGATCGTGGCAGGCCTCGACAAGGCGATTGCCGGCTCCAAGGACGATGCCGATCTGATGACCAGGGCGCGCGCATTCGCCCGCGTCGCCATCGACGGGCTGCTCGCGCGCAAGGGGCGCTTCGACGGCATCGGTCCGTTCGAGAACGCGCATATCCGCATCGATGCCGACGACTTCACGCTCGACGGCTTCGACGTCGCGCCCGGCAAGCGCTTGAAGCCGCTGGTGATGACCTTCAAGAAGCCGGAAGAGGTCGTCGGCAATCACATTGCCAAATACCAGTCGGTAAAGCTTGCCAAGATGCTGATGGCCTATGATTTCGAACGCGAGCTGAACCCCTTCGTCGAGCTCGGCGGCTTTCTGTTCACCTTCATCGGCGACGGCGCGCCAGGCACAGGCAAGACGACGCTGATCCAGATGATAGCCGGCCTCGTCAACAACTATTGTCAGGTCGCCGGCTATCCCCTCGTCTACGAGAATTTCGGGGTCGACCAGATTTCTTCCTACCAGGGCAAATCCGGCCAGAACTGCCGCCAGTTCATCAACAATGTGCTCAATCCGCGGGCTATCGGTTTCGGCACCATCGACGACATCGACCAGGTGGCGGCGCGACGCTCCGACGACCGCGCATCCGCCGGCCAGCAGGAGATCACGGGCGTCCTCATGGACGCCTTTGCCGGCGCTTCCACCGTGGTGCGCGGCAACTGCTCCTTCGGCATGTTTTCCAACTACCCCGAAAATGTCGACGATGCGCTGCGCCAGCGCGCCGGCGCCCGCTGGCTGGTCGACGGCCCGCAGAGCCGCGACGACTACATCGACATCTTCGTGCTGCTCGCCGGCAAGAACCACAAGATCCCGCTGGGCAAGCACGAGCTCTATGCCGCGCAGGAAATCCAGCGGGCGGTGACTGCGGCTTATGAGGAGCACGAGAAGCCGCAGGAAGATGGGCTGATGAAGGTCTATGAGCGCTACATGAAGGAAAACGGCGCGCCGAAGACGATGGCCGATATCGGCACCTACCTGCACATGATTAAGGATGCCGAACCGCGCTTCACCGGCCGCGCCATCAAGAACGTCACCGACGCCATCAAGATGCGCGCCATGGACATCGAGCTGCCGGACGACTGGTTCGAGAAGCCGGAAGCCTTCATGCACAAGAGCTACGACGACAAGAAGGCGATGATCGAGGAGTTGCGCGGGCCGTTCTCGATGGACATGGTCATGCAGGAGATCAACCGCTACGCCGATTCCGAATTCCGCTACTCCGACAAGTCCGACGACGCGGCGGTCGAGAAGCTTTTGCGCGACGCGCGGCTCCGCGAACGCGCCGCGCGCGAGATGGAGGAGTTGAAGAAAAGGGGGCTTTGGAATGCGTAACTTGCGCCAACACCCCCTTCTCCCCTTGCGGGAGAAGGTGTCGCCGCAGGCGACGGTTGAGGGGTGTTCCAGCTTGGCATCGACGGCATTCCGGCCAACACCCCTCATCCGTCTCGGCGCTGCGCGCCGATCCACCTTCTCCCACAAGGGGAGAAGGAGGGTCTGCGTCCCTCGTCCGCCCTTCAGGCACCTTCTCCCCGTGAACGGGGAGAAGGCATAGATGACCCGTCCCGCCAAAAAGCCCGACCTTCTGCGCGACAACGAGCTGATCTATGGTAGGCTGCTCGTGGTCGACGAGCCGCATCTCATCCAGCGCTACAACAAGGCTCTCGTCGCCTTCGGCCTCGAGCCGACCAAGCTGACGAGCTTCCAGATCGACCGCACCGGTTTCTCGCCCGAGGTGGCCGAGGAATGCGGCGATTACGGCTATCTCGATCCCAACGAGGTCAACCGCCGCTTCATCATCCTGACGCCGTCGCAGATCGATTTGCCGGTCGTGCACACCGCCTTCTCCAACACCTCGCAGCTGATGTTCGAGTTCATGTCCAAGAACCAGCGTGCCATCGACGCGCTGACCATCAAGGACGTCATCTACGGCGAGATCGAGGACTCCGTCCCCAAGGTCGACGACATCGAGGACCTGCTGTCGATCAATCAGGTCGAGTTCAAGGTTTTGTCGGCCGAGGACGTGCTCGGCAAGGCGGCCGAGCTCGGCAAGCTGGTCGACCGGCTGAAGCAGGAGCCCGACGCCTGGCGCGACAACGCCATGCTCGAGCGCATGGTCGGCCTCGCCAAGGTCTGCGGCGACATCCGCGAGAACGCGCTGGTGCCCGATCAGGTGATCTTCCGCCACAACGCCTACTGGACCAGCCATTTCGGCGGGCTCTACGTCTTCGTCGACCCCGACATGACGACGGTGATCAGCGATCCGGCAGCGCCCGGCTTCCGCCGCTCGCGGCCCTGGCAGGTGAGTTATCTGTCGATCAACGATGCCGACAAGGTATTCCGCTTCCTCGCCGCCACCGGCCGCCTTGACCTGCCGCGCGCTTCCTGGATCGAGACCTCGGGCTATCTGGAGCACCGCGCCGAGATGGTGGTCCGGGCGCTGATCCGCGATGCCGAGCCCAACCGCAACCTGACGGACGTCGACAAGGTCTGGCTGCAGACCTGGATCCACAGCCATGCCGACCTGATTGCCAGCGACGGCAATTTCCCTTTCCTCAACGCCGCCAAGCGCGAGATCGCCCAGTTCGGCCACCTCAAGCTTGAAGATGTGCCGCCGCGCCAGCGCTTCCTGGTTGTGCGCGCCAAGCCCGATCATCCCGATGCTTGGCTCACCAATCAGTTGATCTCGGATTTCGTGCCGCAGGACTTCGTCTCGCGCTACGTCTTCAATAAACCGGGCTTCTACAAGGACTTCGACGGCTTCAGCGATGCATGGCGATCGCATGTTGTGGACGTTCTGAAAACCACATATTTGAAGGACAAGGCGGCATTCCGCGCGCGCCTTTACGGCTTGACGGACTGAGGGGGAACGAGAGCCATGCTTGATCCGATCGTGAGTTTCTTCACCCGGATTTTCCAGTGGATCGGCCGCGGCATAGGCTTCGTCGTCGGCATTATTCTCTGGCCGTTCATATGGGCCGGCCGCTGGTACGGCCAGCGCGGCTGGATCCTGAAGGCGGTGGTCGGCCTTGCCTTGCTGGTTTTGATCGGCCTTTACGCCAACTTCTTCTACGCCACCCAGTGGTGGAACAATTTCGACCCGAACTATCCTGACAAATACACCTTCGAGAAGCGCAGCGTCTCGGCCGGCGAGCAGGTCTCCGCCGGCGCTGGCACCGACACCGCCAAGACCTGCGGCAACTCAGGGATAGCCCAGGTGGCTGCCGATCTGACGGACTTCAACGTCAACCAGAATGCCTGGGTCTCCTCGATGATCCTTTACAAGCTCGGCTTGTTCGGCATCGACTGGGACCATACGCCGTGGATGGACAACAAGGCCTCCTTCCAGCGCGGCATCAACCAGGCGGTCCGGCGCACCGCCACCGAGCTTGCCGACAATCTCGGCCGCGTGCGCACCACCTCGCAGATCGACGCCGACCTGCAGGATGCACGCGGCAATCTCCAATTCGACGAAGAGACCTGGTATTTCGGCCTCAACCCGTTCGGCCCCAAGACGCCGACGCCGAGCTACTACCGCGACGCGGTGCGCAAGCTGCGCTCCTTCAACGCTCGCCTTGCCAGCTGTCAGGCGACGTTCGATGCTCGCGCCGACAATCTGAAGCAATATATCGACCGCATCGCCAGCGACATCGGCTCGACCTCCGCGATCTTGAAGGAGCGCGCGGAGAACCATAATGACGGCTGGTTCGACTTCCGCGCCGACGACCGCTTCTGGTTCGCCTATGGCCAGCTCTACGCCTATTACGGCCTGATGAAAGCGGCGCAGGCCGACTTTGAGGACGTGATCAAGGAAAAGCACCTGCAGAATTTGTGGGACACCATGGACGCGCAATTCGTCTCGGCACTGCGCATCCAGCCCTTTATCATCGCCAACGGCCGCGAGGACGGCTGGCTGCTGCCAACGCATCTGACGACCATGGGCTTCTATATCCTGCGCGTGCGCTCCAACATGGTCGAGATCAGCAACGTGCTCAGCCAATAGCGCTGCTGCCACCGCAGGACGGTGGCGGATTTGCGTCGTCGCGTCTGTCGCATTCCGTGCATTGCGCGGCTGTTTTGAGACGGCGGAACGATCCCTGCTCTGGCTTCTATACGCTCGCAACGACCGGGCGCCAAAGACCCTTGGGAAGGTCGGCCGGGAACGCAGTAATTTCTTCACAGGAAACATAGTTGCATGAAAGTTGACGCCGTGACAGCGACAGGGTTAGAACATGCCCTTGCGTCCGGGCGGAAACGCAGAACCGCCCTGTTTCCTCGTTTTAACGCAATTCCGGACGGCAGACCGTCTCACACTTTTCCTGGAATTGCTGTAGTGATCGAACCCCTCCCCTCCACCGCCCAATCCAGAGGAAAGCCGTCATGGCCGAAGTGAAGTCCGACATCGAGATCGCGCGCGCCGCCAGGAAGAAACCGATCCAGGAGATCGGCGCCAAGATCGGCATCCCTTACGAGCACCTGCTGCCCTATGGCCACGACAAGGCGAAGGTCTCGGCCGAATTCATCAAATCGGTGCGGGGCAACAAGGACGGCAAGCTGATCCTCGTCACCGCCATCAACCCGACGCCTGCCGGCGAAGGCAAGACGACCACCACGGTCGGCCTCGGCGACGGCCTCAACCGCATCGGCAAGAAGGCGATCGTGTGCATCCGCGAAGCCTCGCTCGGCCCGAACTTCGGCATGAAGGGTGGCGCCGCCGGCGGCGGCCTGGCCCAGGTGGTACCGATGGACGATATGAACCTCCACTTCACCGGCGACTTCCACGCCATCACCACGGCCCACAACCTGCTTTCGGCGCTGATCGACAACCACATCTACTGGGGCAACGAACTCGGCATCGATACCCGTCGCGTCGCCTGGCGCCGCGTCATGGACATGAACGACCGGGCGCTGCGCGAGATCATCTGCTCGCTGGGCGGCGTCGCCAACGGCTTCCCCCGTGAGGCCGGCTTCGACATCACCGTCGCTTCGGAAGTCATGGCGATCCTGTGCCTTGCCACCGACCTCAAGGATCTCGAGAAACGCCTCGGCGACATCATCGTAGCCTACCGCCGCGACAAGTCGCCGGTCTATGCCCGCGACCTCAAGGCCGACGGCGCCATGGCCGTGCTTTTGAAGGACGCCATCCAGCCCAACCTGGTGCAGACGCTGGAGAACAACCCGGCCTTCGTGCATGGCGGCCCGTTCGCCAACATCGCGCATGGCTGCAACTCGGTCGTCGCCACCACGACGGCGCTGAAGCTTGCCGACTACGTCGTGACCGAAGCCGGCTTCGGCGCCGACCTGGGAGCCGAAAAATTCTTCGACATCAAGTGCCGCAAGGCCGGGCTCCAGCCGGCGGCCGCCGTGATCGTCGCCACCGTGCGCGCCATGAAGATGAATGGCGGCATCAAGAAGGAAGATCTCGGCAAGGAAAACATCGAAGCGGTCAAGAAGGGCTGCCTCAACCTCGGCCGTCACATCGAGAACGTGAAGCAGTTCGGCGTGCCGGCGGTGGTGGCGATCAACCACTTCACCACCGACACCGACGCCGAGATCCAGGCGATGAAGGACTTCGTCAAGGCGCAGGGCGCCGAGGCGATCCTGTGCAAGCACTGGGCTCAAGGCTCGGCCGGCATCGAGGACCTGGCGAAGAAGGTCGTCGAGATCGCCGAATCCGGCGCTTCGCAGTTCTCGCCGCTTTACCCGGACGAGATGCCGCTGTTCGAGAAGGTCAACACCATCGTCAAGCGCATCTATCGCGGCGACGAGGCGATCGCCGACAAGTCGATCCGCGACCAGTTGCATGCGTGGGAACAGGCAGGCTACGGCAATCTGCCGGTCTGCATGGCCAAGACCCAGTACTCCTTCTCGACCGACCCGAATCTGCGCGGCGCGCCGACCGGCCATACCGTGCCGGTGCGCGAGGTCAGGCTCTCGGCCGGCGCCGGCTTCGTCGTCATCATCTGCGGCGAGATCATGACCATGCCCGGCCTGCCCAAGTCGCCCTCCTCGGAGAAGATCTTCCTCAATGAGCAGGGCCAGATCGAGGGCCTGTTCTAGGCAGCGTTGGGAGCTGAAACGACCAAGGGCGCCGCACTGCTGCGGCGCCCTTTTTCTTTCGGAGTTGGTGCGGCTAGAGCGGGATGAAATTGTTGGGAGTCGTTGAGGATTCCCAAATCAGCGGGTTTATGATTCACCATTCATGCTGGGAAGGAGGCCAGCATGGATGGCACTATCGATGGATCTGCGAGAGCGCGTCG
>NZ_RZSF01000136.1:0-16445 GCF_004023325.1 Mesorhizobium sp. M1A.F.Ca.ET.072.01.1.1
GTCCACACCGCACTGTCCTTCGACCTGGTCGGCGAGGATGTGCTGGTCACCGGCGCCGGCCCGATCGGCATCATGGGCGCGCTGGTCGCGCAATGCGTCGGCGCGCGGAAAGTCGTCATCACCGATATCAACCCGGTCCGGCTGGAACTGGCGCGCAAGCTCGGCGTCCAGCATGTGGTCGACGCCTCGAAGGAGAAGCTGCGCGACGTGATGCCGGCACTCGGCATGACCGAAGGTTTCGACGTCGGGCTGGAGATGTCGGGCGCCGCGCCAGCCTTCCGCGACATGATCGACACCATGAACAATGGCGGCAAGATCGCCATCCTCGGCATCGCGCCGACCGGTTTCGAGATCGACTGGAACAAGGTCATCTTCAAGATGCTGCATCTCAAAGGCATCTACGGCCGCGAGATGTTCGAGACCTGGTACAAGATGATCGCCCTGGTGCAGGGGCCGCTGGATGTCTCGGGTCTGATCACGCATCGCATCGGCATCGACGATTTCCAGGTTGGGTTCGATGCGATGCGCAGCGGGAGTTCCGGCAAAGTGGTGATGGACTGGTAGGGTTTGGTTGAAGCAGCATCCTGGCAATGCTGCGGGACAGCTCCCTCTTTGGCCTGCCCGACAGAGGGGGTGTGAAGGATCGCTACGAAGAAGATAAAGCCTCTTCCAGTGCTGCCACCCCCCTTACAATCGCCGCTCTCTCTTCCGCGCTCAGCCTCGCCAGCAGCTCCCTTTCAAACGCCTTCGCCAGCGGCACCATCTCGCGATAGGCGGCGAGCCCCGCCTTGGTCAGCGTCAGATGCTCGACGCGGCGGTCGTTCTCGTCGGGCGTTCTTGTCAGCCAGCGCCGACGTTCGAGCTCGGCGACCGCGCGCGACACCTTGGTCTTGTGCATGGCCGACTGCTCGCCGAGTTCCGTCGCCGTCATCATCCCGCGCTGGCCGAGGCCTGAGAGCGTGCGCCATTCCGGCCGCGTCAGACCGTGGCGCTCCTTGTAGATGCGCGAGAATTCGCGGCTCACGGTGTCGGCCAGCCGGTAGAGCCGGTAGGGCAGGAAATTTTCTAGCTCGAGAATTTCCGGTTTGATTTGGCGCACCATCGATGCGGGGTTCGGCGTTGATAGTTACATTTTCGATGGTTACAAATGAAACCAGTTTGGTCAACATCACCGGAAAGCCTTCCTCAACGCTGAGGGCGGCAGCCCGGGATCAGGGAGGATCGGATGGCCTTTTCCTATATGCCGGGCTTCGGCAATGATTTTGAGACCGAGACGCTGCCGGGATCGCTGCCGCAGGGCCGCAACTCGCCGCAGCGGCCGGCCTACGGGCTCTATGCCGAGCAGCTTTCGGGCTCGCCCTTCACCGCGCCGCGCGGCACCAACGAGCGCTCCTGGCTTTACCGCATCCGCCCAAGCGTGAAACACACCGGCCGCTTCAAGGGCGCGAGCTATCCTATGTGGAAGACCGCGCCCAACGTCGGCGACCACGAGCTGGCACTCGGCCAGTACCGATGGAACCCGGTTCCGATCCCGACCGAGCCGACCGACTTCATTTCCGGCATTCGCACCATGACCACGGCCGGCGACGCGGTCGGCCAGTCCGGCATGGCGGCACACGTCTATGTCGCCAACCGCTCTATGGTCGACGACCATTTCTTCAATGCCGACGGCGAGCTCATGATCGTGCCGCAGGTCGGCACGCTGCGCTTTGTCACCGAGATGGGTGTCATCGAGCTTCGCCCCGGCGAGATCGCGGTGCTGCCGCGCGGCCTCGTCTTCAAGGTCGAGCTCGCCGACAGTCAGGCGCGCGGCTATGTCTGCGAGAACTACGGGGCAAAATTCACCATGCCCGACCGCGGCCCGATCGGCGCCAATTGCCTGGCCAATCCGCGCGACTTCAAGACCCCCTGCGCCTGGTTCGAGGAGAAGGAGACGCCATGTCGGCTCATCGTCAAATGGTGCGGCACTTTCCACGTCACCGAGCTTGGTCATTCGCCGCTCGACGTCGTCGCCTGGCATGGCAACTATGCGCCCTATAAATATGATCTGGCGACGTTTTCGCCGGTCGGCGCCATCCTGTTCGATCACCCTGACCCGTCGATCTTCACCGTGCTGACGGCGCCGAGCGGCGAGGAGGGCACGGCCAATGTCGACTTCGTCATCTTCCCGCCGCGCTGGCTGGTGGCGGAAAACACTTTTCGGCCGCCCTGGTACCACCGCAACATCATGAGCGAGTTCATGGGCCTGATCGACGGCCAGTACGATGCCAAGGAGGAAGGTTTTGTCCCCGGGGGCATCAGCCTGCATAACCAGATGCTGGCGCACGGCCCCGACGCCTCCGGCTTTGAGAAGGCCACCCGCGCCGACCTGAAACCGGTCAAGCTCGACAACACCATGGCCTTCATGTTCGAGACGCGCTTTCCGCAGATGCTGACGCGCTACGCCGCCGAACTCGACACCTTGCAGGCGAACTACATCGACTGCTGGGCCGACCTGAAGAAGCGCTTCAACGGCACGCCGGAAGGCGACTGGTCCTGATTGGTGAGGTCAGAGTCAGGAAAACATCGGCGGGTGGCTTGACGATCACTCGCGACGGCCCTGTTGTGGGACGAGCGGCACAAAGCCCGCGAGGAGAGGAAACCGCATGAAGCTTGCCACTTTGAAGAACGGGACGCGCGACGGGAAGCTGGTCGTGGTCTCGCGCGATCTGACGCGGTTCACCGACGCTTCTTTCCTGGTGCCGACGGTGCAGGCTGCGCTCGACAATTGGGAGCGCTTGGCGCCGCATCTGGCGGCGATGGCGGAATCGCTCGAGACCAACGCGGTGCCCTCGGCCCGCTTTCACGAGCATGACGCCCATTCGCCGCTGCCGCGCGCCTATCAATGGGCGGACGGCTCGGCCTATGTGAACCATGTCGAGCTGGTGCGAAAGGCGCGCGGCGCCGAGATGCCGGCGAGTTTCTGGACAGATCCGCTGATCTACCAGGGCGGCTCGGACTCCTTCCTTGCACCGCGCGATCCGATCCGCATGGCCGACGAAGCCTTCGGCATCGACATGGAGGCGGAAGTTGCCGTCATCGTCGGCGATGTGCCGATGGGCGCCGGGCCGGGCGAGGCGCGCGAGGCCATCCGCCTCGTCATGCTGGTCAATGATGTGACGCTTCGCGCCATCACAGGGCCGGAACTGGCAAAAGGCTTCGGCTTCTTCCAGTCGAAGCCGTCTTCTGCCTTCTCGCCGGTCGCGGTGACGCCGGACGAGCTTGGTGATGCCTGGGACGGCGGCAAGGTCAGCCTGCCGCTGCTCGCCGATCTCAACGGCAAACCGTTCGGCCGTGCCAATGCCGGCATCGACATGACCTTCGATTTCCCGGCCTTGATCGTGCATGCCGCGAAAACGCGGCCGCTTGCCGCCGGCACCATCATCGGCTCCGGCACCGTCTCCAATAAGCTGAATGATGGGCCAGGCAAGCCGGTCGCGGCAGGCGGCGCCGGCTATTCGTGCATCGCCGAACTGCGCATGATCGAGACCATCGAGAGCGGCGAGCCGAAGACACCGTTCCTGCGCTTCGGCGACACGGTGCGCATCGAGATGAAGGACAAGGCCGGCCATTCCATCTTCGGCGCCATCGAGCAGAAGGTCGAGAAGTACGAGGGGGAGAAAGGAACCTGAAAAGGTGACCCTGCTCGAGCATCTTCGCCGCATGGCTCGCAACAATTTGTGGTCGAACGACCGGCTCTACCGCGCCGTCCTGGAGCTTCAGCCCGGCGAGTTCGAGGCTGGTCGAACCAGTTTCTTTCCCTCGATCAAGGAGACGCTCAACCACATCCTCGCGGTCGATCGTCTCTATCTCGATTTTCTGACCGATGGCGGCCTCGGTGCTGCGGCCTATGACGACTTCACACCGTTCGACGATGCGTCACGCCTGGCCGCTGCACAGACCGATTTTGACCGCAGGCTTGTCGCCTTCTGCGACGGCCTGTCGGAGGCAGATCTCGACCGCCGCGTCATCACCGACCGCCGCGAGGACGGCATGATCCCCGAAAGGATCGGCGACATCCTCGCCCATGTCTTCCTGCACGACATCCACCATCGCGGCCAGGTGCACGCGATGCTGTCGGGCACCTCGGTTGCACCGCCGCAATTGGATGAGTTCTTGCTCGATTACGACATTAAGCTCAGGAAGGACGAGGTCGAGCGGCTTGGGTTGTGAACAAGCGAGAGCGCTTCGGGAATTATTGCAGTTACGAAAATTATTGACTTAATTCATGTAGGTACATAAATTCAGATGCAGATCGTCTGGGATGAACCTAACGGTTGGCCAACATTGACAAACACGGCTTGGATTTCGCGGCGCTAGACGAGGAGTTTTTCCTTGCCTCGGCGATCCGGGCGGCCAAATCCGGCCGTTTCATGGCGATTGGTCGGGTAGTCGGCGGCGGCGTTGTTGCAGTGGTCTTTTCCCGGCTTGGCTCCGAAGGCATCTCGGTTGTTTCAATGCGGGCGGCCAACCAGACGGAAAGGAGATTGTTCGATGGCGAAAGCTAAGCTGAACACTACAAAGCTGGACAACGGATTCAAGGCAGGCAAGGGATTCACCGAGGAAGATTGGGATGCGGTTTCGCACAATCCCGAATGGACCGAGGAGGATTTTCGGAATGCTCGTCCCTTCGCCGACGTGTTTCCGGACCTTGCCGAAAGCATTCGCCGCTCGCGTGGTCGGCCGGCACTCGACAATCCGAAGAAGCAGGTAACGCTGCGCCTCGACAGCGATGTGGTTGCTCGTTTCCGTGCCAGCGGGCCCGGCTGGCAGAGCCGAATCAACGAAATTCTGAGGAAGGCCGCCGGCCTTTAGAGTAGCCGACGGCTTGGTCTTTCGGCTGACTACGCCGCCCTGCCATCCAGCTTGATCACGCCACGCTTGATCTGGTCCTGCTCGATCGATTCGAACAGCGCGCGGAAATTGCCTTCGCCAAAGCCTTCGTCGCCCTTCCTCTGGATGAATTCGAAGAAGATCGGCCCGATCACCGTCTTCGAGAAGATCTGCAGCAGGATCTTGGTCATACCGCCGTCGACGACGCCTTCGCCGTCGATCAGGATGCCGTGCTTCTTCATGCGCTCGATCGGCTCGTCATGGCCGTGCACGCGCTCATGCGACATCTCGTAATAGGTGTCGGGCGGGCCGGGCATGAACTTCAGCCCGTTGGCGGCGAGCTTGTCGGTGGCATCGTAGATCGCGTCCGTACCGACGGCAATGTGCTGGATGCCCTCGCCATTGTACTTCTTCAAATACTCGGCGATCTGGCTGGTTTCGTCCTTGGACTCGTTGAGCGGAATGCGAATCTTGCCGCAGGGCGAGGTGATCGCCCGGCTGACCAGTCCGGTGATCCTGCCGTCGATGTCGAAGAAATGGATCTGCTTGAAGCCGAACAGGTCACGGTAGAAATCCCACCAATTGTCCATGTTGCCGCGATAGATATTGTGGGTCAGGTGGTCGAGATAGTAGAAGCCGACGCCGTCGGGTTTTGGATTGCGCTCGCCCAGCCACTCGAACTCGGCATCGTAAGCCGAGCCCTTGTCGCCATAGGTTTCGACGAAATAGAGGAGCGATCCGCCGATGCCGACGATCGCCGGCGCGTCGAGCGCCTTATCGGTGCCCTCATAGGGCACAGCACCCTTCGACACGGCATGGTCGAAGGCATGCTTGGCATCGACCACGCGCCACGCCATCGAGGCGGCGCAGGGGCCGTGCTTTTCGACGAATTTCATCGCATGGGAGCCTGGCTCGGCATTGACGACATAGTTGATGTCGCCCTGGCGCCAGACGGTGATGTCCTTGGTGCGGTGCTTCGCCACCGCGACATAGCCCATGCGGGCAAAGAGCTCGGCGAGTTTTGCCGGGTCTGAATGCGCGAACTCGACGAATTCGAAGCCGTCGGTGCCGGCGGGATTCGCCTTGCTGATCTTGGCGGGTGGGGCGTCATGCGGGAAGGGGCCCATGGCAGTCCTCCGAAAGCTGTTGCGGCCGTGCTTGGCTGATTTTTACCATAATAACGCTGGACGGCTGCATGGTGCTTGCATTCAACCGCCTGGAATGCCCACAATGTGCGCAGATTGTGCATGATTGGGGACAAAACCATGGATGATGCGCGCCTTGATCAATTTGACCGCAAGATACTGGCGCTCCTGCAAGGCGATGCGCGGCTCACCAACAACGACCTTTCGGAGCGTGTAAACCTGTCGGCCTCGCAGTGCTCGCGCCGCCGCCAGCGGCTGGAGGAAGATGGCTATATCAGGGGCTATCGCGCGGTGCTCGACCGCGACCGTCTCGGCTTTTCGCTAGTCAACGTGATTTCGGTAACCTTGGCCACTCACAACCGCGACAATGCCCGCCGCTTCGGCGAGCTGGTGGCGCGGCTGCCCGAGGTGCAGGAAGCGCACGCGCTGACCGGGGAGATGGATTACATCCTGAAGGTGGTGACGCCCGATCTCAAATCGCTGTCCGAGTTCGTCAACGGCGTGCTGCTGCCGCATGAATCGGTGCAGCACGTCAAGACAGCGATCGTACTGGAAACGCTGAAAGAGACCGGCGCGCTGCCGATTTAGTTGCGGAGATCTTTGTTCGATGCGACGGCGACGAGACGCGAACCTGCGGAATTGGCTCTCGCCAATGCGCCAAGCTTTCACCCCCGCTGCTGCTGGATCAGCCCATAGAGGCTGGTGCAGCGCGCGCCGGAGCGGCAATAGGCGAAGACCGGGCCTTCGAGCTCGTCCAGCGCTTCGGCCTGATCCTCGACATTGTCCATGGTGAGCTGGCCGCTGATCACCGGGATGTAGCGGAAGGCGAGCCCGGCGGCTTCCGCGGCCGCCTTGACGCTGTCGGCAGAGGGCTGGCCGGGCTGCTCGTCGTCCGGCCGGTTGCAGATGACGCTCTTGAAGCCGGCGTCCTTGATGGCAACGATGTCCTCGGGCTGGATCTGCCCCGAGACCGAATAGTCTTCGCTGATCTGGCGGTATTCCATAGCGTCGTCCTCGCAATCCTTGGCCGCAGTCATGCCACCGCGCGGCATTAGCGGCAATCCGTAGCACCGGATCTCTCTGCCAAATAGAGAGTGCGGGGCGGAAATCCAACCGGGCCGATTTTAGCCCGGTTGGATGATGCCGCTTAGCTTCCGAGCAGCGCGCCTTTGAACTGCTCGATGTTGTTGTGCATCATGTCGATATAGGTCGAGGCCGGGCCGCCGGGCGGCGACAGCGCATCGGAATAGAGCGTGCCGCCGACCTTGATGCCGGTCTCGCTGGCGATCTGCTCGATGAGCCTGGGGTTGGTGATGTTCTCGATGAAGATCGCCGCCGCCTTGTCCTGCTTGACCTGGTTGACCAGCTTGGCCACGTCGGCGGCCGAAGGCTCGGAATCGGTCGAGATGCCTTGCGGAGCAAGGAAGGTCAGGCCGTATGCATGCTCGAAATAGCCGAAGGCGTCGTGCGAGGTGATGACGACACGCTTGGCCTCGGGGATCGCCTGGATCGCCGCGGTCACTTCGCCCTCCAGCGCGCCGAGCTTCTGGGTGTAGGCGGCGGCATTGGCCTTGTAGCTGTCGCAGCCCGCGCTATCGGCGGCGCAGAATGCATCGGCGATATTCTTCACGTAGATCTTGGCATTGGCGATCGACTGGAAGGCGTGCGGGTCGTTGACCATCTTGCCGTCGCCGGTGCCGGCGCCTTCAGCCGCGTCGGCATCGGCGAATTCCGGCTTGAAGGCGATTGGCGTCACGCCCTTGGTCAGCGTCACGATCGTCGCCTTGGTGGCGCTGGTGTCGACCAGGCGCTGCAAAAAGCCTTCGAAATGCAGGCCGTTGACCAGCACGACATCGGCGCCGGCCATCGCCACCGCATCGGCGGGGGTCGGCTCGTAGACATGCGCGTCGCCGTCCGGGCCAACGATGGTGGTGATGTTGACGCGGTCGCCGCCGACATTTTTCGCAAAGTCAGCGATCACCGTGAAGCTCGCCACCACCTTGAGCGGCGCCGCAAAAGCGGACGATGTGGCGAAAGCGCTTAATGTTATAACACTCAGCGCCAGGCCGGCGCGGAAGGATTTCAACATTGGGAAGAGTCTCCTTGCTTGGGGATTAAGCTGTGCGGTGGCGGTGATGCACGATACGGGCGCGCAGCGCGCCGCGCGTGCCGAACAGGATCGAGCAGAAATAAACGACGCCGGCCGAAAGGATGATAGCCGGGCCGGACGGCAGCGAGGCGTGATAGGACAAAAGCAGTCCGGCTATGCAGGAGGCAAAGCCGATCAGCACCGCCAGCGCGCACATCGGCTCGACGCGAACCGTCCAGAAGCGGGCGGCGGCGGCCGGCAGCATCATCAGCCCGACCGAGAGCAGCGTGCCCAGCGCCTGGAAGCCGCCGACGAGGTTGAGCACGACCAGCCCGAGAAAGATGAAATGGACCGGGCTGCCCATGCGGCTCACCGAGCGCAGGAACAGCGGATCGAGGCATTCGGCGACCAGCGCCCGCCAGAAGATGGCGAGGCAGGCGAGCGTCACAACCACGATGCCGCAGATCAGGATCAGCGCCTCGTTGTTGAGCGCCAGCACGGTGCCGAACAGCACATGCATCAGGTCGACGCTCGAGCCTCGGATCGACACCATCAGCACGCCGATGGCGAGCGAGATCAGATAGAAGGCCGCCATCGAGGCGTCCTCGCGCTGGATGGTGAAGCGTGAAACCGCCCCCGCGCCGAGCGCGACGATGATGCCGGCGATCAGCCCGCCGACGGTCATCGGCAGGATTTCGAGGCCATAGAACAGGAAGCCCGCGGCGGCGCCGGGCAGGATGGCGTGCGCCATTGCGTCGCCCGACAGGCTCATGCGCCTGAGCATCAGGAAGACGCCGACCGGGCAGGCGCCGAGCGACAGAATCAGCGAGCCGAACAGCGCCCGCTGCATGAAGGCGAAATCGGCGAAGGGCTGGATGAACAGGCCGTAGAGAAACTCCATCACGCCGCCCTCGGTCCGGAGCCGTGGTGGTGATCATGCGGATGAGCGTGATCATGGTGGTCGTGTGCGTGATCATGGCCATGGTCATCGGGCTCGCACCAGGGCGCGTTCTCTTCCCAGGCCTCGTGGAAGCGCCGCGCCTTGAGCAGGTTTTCAGGCCTGAGCGTCTCTTTTGTGTCGCCCCAGGCGACAGGCTGGCGGGCGAGCAGCAGCGTCTCGGGAAAGTTCCGCCGCACGAGATCGAGGTCGTGGACGACCACCATGATCGTGCGCTCCTCGCCATGCCAGCGCTTTATCAGCTGGATGAGGTCGCCGACGGTCTTGGCGTCGACGGCATTGAACGGCTCGTCGAGCAGGATGAGGTCGGCATCCTGCAACAGCACGCGGGCAAACAGCGTGCGCTGCAACTGACCCCCGGAGAGCGTGTCGATCGGCCGCTTCTCGAAGCCGCCGAGCCCGACCGCCATCAGCGCCTTGCTGACCGACTCGCGATCCTCTTTGGTGTAGCGTCCGAGCATGCCGCGCTTCGGCCACAGGCCAAGCGAGACCAGGTCGACCACCCGCGCCGGGAAGCTGCGGTCGAGCTCCGACTGCTGCGGCAGATAGGCGGTGCGCACGCCTGGCGCGCGCACAACTGTGCCCTCCATCGGCTTTAGCACGCCGACAATGCCCTTCATCAGCGTCGACTTGCCCGAGCCGTTGGCGCCGACCACCGCAGTCAGCGAGCCTTTTCGGACCGTGCCGTTGAGGTGATGGATGGCCGGATGGCTGTTGTAGCCGAGCGTCAGGTCGCGGAAGGTCAGGCAGGCATTTGTCATCAGACGTTCCGGATCGGGCGCGAATTCGAGAGTACCCGTCGATATGTGATGTTATTACATTAGTCAACACGCCGGTTCGGCGGAATTATGTCCAGATCGGTCAACTCGCCGTGTACACGGAAGCGGTCCGGAGCCGACAAATTGGCTCAATCGGTTTCGCGCCGGTCGGCCTTGCCCGGAGCCGGCACGGACTCTAAACAGGCGCGACCCTAGAAAAGAAGGAACCTCCCATGAGCATTCGTCGTATCGATGTCGGCCCGCGCATGAGCCAGATCGTCATTCACGGCAACACCGTCTATCTGGCCGGCCAAGTCGGTGAGCCCGGCGGCAACGTCGCCTCGCAGACTCGCGACATCCTGAAGACCATCGACGAATTGCTGGCCAAGGCTGGCACCGACAAGACCAAGATCGTGCAGGCGATCATCTGGCTGGCCGACATGGGCACCTTCGCCGAGATGAATTCGGAGTGGGACAAATGGGTGCCGCAGGGCCACACGCCCGCCCGCGCCACCGGCGAAGCCAAGCTTGCCACCCCGGAATATCTGGTCGAGATCATTATCACGGCGGCGCTGTAAGGCGCTAAAACTGCCAATCTCCCCCTCGTGGGCACACGAGGGGGAGATTGCTCATCCCTGCGAAGGCGTGAACCGCGCCACAAGCGTGTGGCTTTCCGCCGGATAGATGAAGCGCACATGCGTGACCGGATGCTCGGCGCTCCAGGTGCGGCGCTCGACCACCAGGCAAGGCGCGCCGGGATCGATGTCGAGCGTGTCGGCGATAGTTTCGTCAGCCGCCATGGCGCGGATACGGTGCTCGGCCTCGCTCCACGGCACGCGTCCGATCAGCCAGGGGCCGGGCGCAATGTCGAGAAATTCTTCCTCGCTCGCCTCGCCCACCGCCGAAAGATTGATCAGGCGCTGCTCGAGCGCGAATGGCCGTTCGCCGGCAAAATGCAGCCCCTCCAGCCAAAGCACTGGACCCATGGCTGATAGCCCAAGCAGCGACCGATCCTCGGCATTGCCACGCCGTTTCATGCGCTCGAGCCGTTCATAACGATAGGGCAGGCCAAGCGCCTCGACCTCGATCCTGATGTCGTGCAGCTCCAGCACCGCCGCCTGCGACTGCGGCTGGCGCACGAAGCTGCCCGAGCGGCGGCGGCGCTCGATCAACCCCGCCTTGGCGAGCTGCGACAGCGCCTTGTTCACCGTCATGCGCGAACAATCATATTGAGCCGTCAGCTCGTGCTCGAACGGGATGCGGTGGCCGGGTGCCCATGCACCCGACAGGATTTTTTCCCGGATGTCGGACAGGATCCGCTGGTGCAGCGAGAGAGTCTCGCCGTCTTCCATCTCTGCCGTTTCGGTCATGCTCATCGGGATCAGCCCTCGGAAAGCGCCATCATCACTTTGCGGAAGCGCCCGGCGACCGCCTCGCGTTTGACATGCCTGCCGCCGCTCACCTGCTTCTTGCCATGCACCCAGACGCAATCGACCTTGCTGCCATTGGCAAAGATCCAGGCGTCGAGGATGGCATCGCCCGCCTTGCCGGCAAGCAAGGGGTGGCTGGCATCGAGCGAGACGAAATGGGCCGGACTGCCGACGGCGAGAGTTGAGGGGCCGGCGCCGAGCGCGATGCTGCCGCCATCGAGCGCGGCATCGAACAGCGCGCGGCCGGTAGAGCCGCCGGCGCGCGCCAGCACGTTGCGGGCGCGGTGGGCAAGGCGCTGCGAATATTCGAGCTGCCGAAGCTCGTCCGTCAGGCCGATCAGCACATTGGAATCGGAGCCGACACCGAAGCGGCCGCCATGTTCGATGAACGAGGGGGCGGCGAAAGTGCCGTCGCCGAGATTGGCCTCGGTGATCGGGCAGAGGCCAGCGATGGCGCCGGCCTTGGCCATGGCGATGGTCTCGGCTTCGGTCATGTGTGTGGCGTGGATCAGGCACCAGCGCCTGTCCACCTCAGCATGTCCGAGCAGGAACTCGACCGGACGCTTGCCCGACCAGGCGATGCAGTCCTCGACTTCCTTCACCTGCTCGGCGACATGGATGTGGATCGGCCCGTTCGGCGCCATCGCGGCAACCGCGTTGAGTTCGTCCGTCGTTGCGGCGCGCAGGCTGTGCGGCGCGAGGCCGACGACGGCTTGCTCCAGCGAGCGAACACCCTCGCGAGTTTTCTCAAGTAGACGTCCGAAACGTTCGACATCATTGATGAATCGCCGCTGGCCTTCGTTGGGAGCAGTGCCGCCGAAGGCCGAATGGGCATAGAAGACCGGCAGCAGCGTCAGTCCGATGCCGGCGTCGGCGGCGGCAGCCGCGATCCGCTCCGCCATCTCGGCGATGTTGGCGTAAGGCTGCCCGTCGCGGTCGTGATGCAGATAGTGAAACTCGCCGACGCGCGAAAACCCGGCTTCCAGCATCTCGACATAAAGCTGCGCCGCGACCGCCTCGACCTGGTCCGGCGTCATCGACAGCGCGAAGCGGTACATCACCTCGCGCCAGCTCCAGAAACTGTCGGCCGAGGGACCGCGCAACTCGGCAAGCCCCGCCATGCCGCGCTGGAATGCGTGGCTATGCAGATTGGGCATGCCGGGCAGGACGATGGCGTGGCGTTCGTCGCCGACGTGTGCCGAAGAGCCCGCTTCGACTTCAGAGATACGGCCGCCGTCGAAAGCGATCCTCACATTGCCCCGCCAACCGCCGGGCAGCAGCGCCTGTTCCGCAAAGATCGCCGTCACGTCCAAACTCCCAATCCGAATGCCCGAGCGACATTAACACTTGCGTCGCGTTTCAATATGTATATACATAATCGTCATCCTTTCAAATGGAAAAGATGATGGGTGGAGCAAACGGAAAGAGCGGCCTTCGTCTGTGGTGCAATGCGCGCCTGGCGACCATGGCCGAGGGTGCTGCCGGTCTCGGCATCGTCGAGAAAGGTGCGATCGCCGCGCGCGACGGGCTGATCGTCTACGCCGGATCGGAGGCCGACCTGCCGGCAGCCGCCGGGCAGGGCGCCGAAACGGTCGATTGCCAGGGCCGCTGGATCACCCCCGGCCTAATCGATTGCCACACCCACCTTGTCTATGCAGGCAACCGCGCCAACGAATTCGAGATGCGCTTGGCCGGCGCCACGTATGAGGAGGTGGCGCGCGCCGGCGGTGGCATCGTTTCCTCGGTCAAGTCGCTGCGCGCCGCGAGCGAAGACGAGCTCGTCTCCGAGACGCTGCCCCGCCTCGACGCGCTGATGGCCGAGGGCGTCACGACCGTCGAGGTCAAGTCCGGCTACGGCCTCGATGCCGACAATGAAAAAAAGTCGCTGCGCGCCGCGCGCCGTCTGGCCGGTGAGCGCTCCGTCACGATCCGTACGACCTGTCTCGCCGCCCATGCGCTGCCGCCTGAAGCCAGGGGCGACAAGGACGCTTTCATCGATCTCGTCGCCGGCACGATCCTCCCGGCAGTTGCCGCCGAAAAGCTCGCGGACGCCGTCGACGGTTTTTGCGAGGGCATTGCCTTCTCACCGGAACAGATCGCGCGCGTCTTCGATAAGGCGAAAGCGCTTGGCCTGCCGGTGAAGCTTCACGCCGACCAGTTGTCCAACCTGCATGGCGCCGCGCTTGCCGCGCGCTACGGCGCGCTGTCGGCTGATCACCTGGAATACACCGATGAGGAGGGCGCCGCGGCGATGGCCGAGTCCGGCACCGTCGCGACCATCCTGCCCGGCGCCTACTATTTCATCCGCGAGACCAAGAGGCCGCCGGTCGATCTCTTCCGCCGCCACGGCGTGAAGATGGCGGTCGCCACCGACTCCAATCCCGGCACCTCGCCGCTTACCTCGCTGCTGCTCACCATGAACATGGCCGCGACGCTCTTTGGCCTGACCATCGACGAATGCCTCGCCGGCGTCACCCGCGAGGCCGCGCGTGCGCTGGGGCTTCTCGACAGGACCGGCACGCTGGAAGCCGGCAAATCGGCCGACCTTGCCGTCTGGGATATCGAGCGTCCGGCCGAACTTGTCTATCGCATGGGCTTCAATCCGCTCCATGCCCGCATCTGGAGAGGACAATGACCGAACTGATCCTGAAGCCCGGCAGCGCGACGCTTGCCGACTGGCGGGCCATCTATCGCGGCGCCGTGCCGAAGCTCGACGATCCCTGCCAGCCGAAGATCAAGGCCAGCGCCGAATCCGTCGCCCGCATCGTCGCCAAAGGCGAGCCGGTCTACGGCATCAACACCGGCTTCGGTAAGCTTGCCAGCGTTCGCATTCCGGCAAACGACCTCGAAACGCTGCAACGCAACATCGTGCTTTCCCACGCCGCGGGCGTCGGCGAACCGATGCCGGCCCCCGTGGTGCGGCTGATGATGGCGTTGAAGCTGGCGAGCCTCGCCCAGGGCGCTTCCGGCGTGCGCGCCGAGACCATCGACCTGCTCCAGGGGATGCTCGCCAACGACGTCATTCCGGTCGTGCCGGCGCAAGGCTCGGTCGGCGCCTCGGGCGACCTCGCGCCGCTCGCGCACATGACGGCCGTCATGATCGGCGTCGGTGAATGTTTTACCCCGCATGGTCGTTTCCCGGCCAAGGTCGCCTTCGTCTCGCATGGGCTGGAACCGGTCACGCTCGGCGCCAAGGAGGGCCTGGCGCTGCTCAACGGCACCCAGTTCTCGACCGCCTTCGCGCTCGCCGGCCTGTTCGAAGCCGAGACGCTCTACCAGTCGGCGCTGGTCGCCGGCGCCCTGTCGACCGATGCTGCCCGCGGCTCCGACGCGCCTTTCGACCCGCGCATTCATCTGTTGCGCAAGCATCGCGGCCAGATCGAGACCGCGGACGCGTTGCGCAATCTGATGGCCGGCAGCGCCATCCGTGAATCGCACCGCGTTGGCGACGAGCGCGTGCAGGATCCATACTGCCTGCGCTGCCAGCCGCAGGTGATGGGCGCCGCGCTCGACGTCCTGCGCAAGGCGGCCGACACGCTCGAGACCGAAGCCAACGGCGTCACCGACAACCCGCTGATCTTCGCCGAAGACGACACCGCGCTCTCGGGCGGCAATTTTCACGCCGAGCCGGTGGCCTTTGCCGCCGACATGATCGCGCTTGCGGTCTGCGAGATCGGCTCGCTGTCGGAGCGGCGCATCGCCATGCTGGTCGATCCGGCGCTCTCCGGCATGCCGGCTTTCCTGACGCCGAAGCCTGGCCTCAATTCCGGTTTCATGATCCCCCAGGTGACGGCGGCGGCGCTCGTTTCAGAAAACAAGCAGAAAGCCTATCCGGCGAGCGTCGATTCCATCCCGACCTCGGCCAACCAGGAAGACCATGTCTCGATGGCTGCCCACGGCGCGCGCCGGCTGCTCGGCATGATCGAGAATGCAACGGCCGTCATCGGCATCGAGCTGTTGGCAGCCGCGCAGGGCTGCGATTTCCATGCCCCGCTCGCTTCGAGCGAAGCGCTGGAAACGGTGCGCAAGCTGGTCCGAGCCGAGGTGCCGCATCTCGACAACGACCGGCATTTCCACCCCGACATGGAAAAGGCGATCGCCCTGGTCCGCAGCGGCGCCGCGGTTAAGGCGGCGGGTGCGGTGGCGCTGCCGGGGATTGCGTCATGAGATTGAATGCTCTGATAGGTCGCGATTCTTCACGCCCCCCTCCGTCCTGCCGGACATCTCCCCCACAAGGGGGGAGATTGGCAACTTTGGCGCCCCGCTCCTTCTTGCAACGTGGACGATTGGCGAAAGCCGGCGTGATATCTGATCTCCCCCCTCGTGGGGGAGATGTCCGGCAGGACAGAGGGGGGCGCCGTAGAGCTCCAACCCTTGGAGCGCTCCAATGACCACGCCCTGGCTCACCATCACACGCGGTACGGCGCCGCTGCTGGTCTCGATCCCGCACACCGGCATAGACCTTGCGGGCCTCGACAGCCGGCTGGTCTCGACCTGGCTCGGCCGCCGCGACTGCGACTGGTGGATCGACAAGCTGTACGACTTCGCGAACGATCTTGGCGCCACAGTCGTCCACACCGCCATCTCGCGCACCGTCATCGACGTCAACCGCGATCCTTCCGGCGTCTCGCTCTATCCTGGGCAGGCGACGACCACCCTATGCCCCACCGACACGTTTGATGGTGATCCGCTCTACCGCATGGGCGAGGAGCCGACGCCGTCCGAGATCGACCGGCGCCGCGAGACTTACTTCGCGCCTTACCATGCCGCCCTGCAGGCCGAGATCGACCGTCTGCGCGGCATGCACGACAAGATCGTGCTCTATGACTGCCATTCGATTCGCTCGGTGCTGCCGCGCCTGTTCGAAGGCACGTTGCCGGTGTTCAATCTCGGCACCAATGACGGCAAGAGCACCGAGCCATCGCTGCAGGAAAAGGTAGCCGCCATCCTCGCGGCGAGCGGCGAGTCCTGGGTGGTCAATGGCCGCTTCAAGGGCGGCTGGATCACCAGAAGTTTCGGCCGGCCGCAAAACGGCGTCCATGCGCTGCAGATGGAGCTCTCGAACCGCGGCTATATGCGCGAGCCGTCGGAAAAGGGCGCGCCAGACAACTGGCCGGTGCCTTACGACCCAACCTACGCGGCGCCGATCCGCGCCACGCTGAAAACCATTCTCGAAACCGCGATTGCCTGGGC
>NZ_RZSF01000137.1:0-16418 GCF_004023325.1 Mesorhizobium sp. M1A.F.Ca.ET.072.01.1.1
GTCGAGACAGCACTTGCCCGGCTGCCGAAAGGCTACCGCGTAATTGCCGGCAATGCCGGTGTCGAACTGATGCCGCTAGAGGCGGCCAAGGGCGCCGCAATCCGGCGCTTCATGCAGCTTGAACCTTTCACCGGACGGCGTCCGGTATTCCTCGGCGACGACACGTCCGACGAAAACGGTTTTGAGACCGTCAATGCCGCGGGCGGGATCTCGATCCGCGTGAGGCCGCAGGGCGAGACCGCGGCGCGTTTCGCCATCGCCGATGTCGCCAGCGCGATCGCCTGGCTCGCGGCGAATTTCAATGACGGCTTCGAACAGACGGACCGCAGCGATCTGGTTGCCTGATCAATCTGGGAAAAGTGCGTCACGGTCCTTCGTCTGGGATCGCAAAAACGGCCCCACAACGGGGCCGTTTTGCCGGTAGCTGCACTGACTGGTTACTTGCTGCCGCCGTTCTCCTTGACGCTGCTGCAGAACTCCGGATGGCTGTTGGCTGCATTGGCGTTCTTGGCCTCGTCCTCACAAGCCGTCATCATCGCGGTCTGGTCCTCCGGCGACATTGCCTTCCACGCCTTCACGAAGGCGTCCTTGCTGACCATCGTCTTCATGCTGGAGTCGGTGTAGAAGGGCTGCATCTTGGCCGGGTCATCCAGCGCCGACGTGCCGGTTTCGCTAGCGGCGAGAGCCGAGCCGGCAACCATCGAAAGGGTCATTGCGCCAAGGCAGATCATCTTGATGTTCATGACATAACCTCCTGTTTCTCCGGATCGTTCGAGAAACGATCGTGTCATCAACGGAAGGTCCGGATCAAAGTTCCTCTATTCCCGTGAAATGCAGAAAAAATTCTGAAGAAAAAATGGTACCGAGAGGGCCGAAAACTCTCCGTGGTCCGGCCGTTAAGTTTGGTTGCACTACACCACGGGCGGCAATCATTAGCAGGAATGTTACGTTCCAGGCGACGAGGCGCGATCAGTTCCTGTCGACCGGCTTGGAGCGCATCCGTGAAACGGTCTCGCGCTCGGCGCGCTTGGAGCGCAGCGGCGGCAGACCGCGGTCGACGAGGTCCATGTCCTCCAGCACCATGTCGCCCATGCGCTTGAAGGCAACGTCGAGCGCGCCGGCGCGGTGGGCTGAGCGCAGAAAGCCGGAAAGCGAGCGCACCGGATGGTCCTTCGCCAGCGGCTCCTCGGGAAACACGTCGCTGGCCGCCACGACATGGCCGCTTTTGACCGCTTCCATCAGCGCCGGGAAATCGACGACGCCGGCGCGGCTGAGCAGGATGAAAGCGGCGCCCTGGCGCATCTTGGCGAAAGCGTCGGCGCCGAGAAAACCCTGGTTCTCGCTGGTCACCGAGGCGACGACGAAAACGAAATCGCTTTCCGACAGCACCCTTTCGAGCGAGGCCGGCTCGACGCCATGCTCCACCAGCACGGAAGGCGGTAGCCAGGGATCGAAGACCCTAGTGCGCGTTCGGAAGCCGGTCAGCAGCCGATTGAGAGCGCGGCCAAGATCGCCGAAGCCGATGATGCCGACATCCGAACCTGAGAGGAGTCGGGCCGTCTGGTTGCCGTCACCGCCCCATAGTTCCTTGCCTTGCCGGAAGGCGAGGTCGGCATCGACGATGCCGCGCGCCAGGTTTAGCGCCATGGCAAGGCCGAGTTCCGCCACCGGCTCCGCGAACACCAGGCCGGTGGTGACGACGTGAATGCCGCGGGCAAACAGCGTCTCATAGGGCATGTTGTTGATGAGATTGGTCTCGACGTTGAAGATGCAGCGCAGCGCTTTCAACCTCTCCAGCGTCTGAGGGGTGATCGGCGGCTGGCCGACGATGTAGCGGGCTTCGGCCAGCACATCTGTCGGCAACTCCGAGACGCCTTCCGGCGTTGTCTCGACGATGCGATATCTTTTGCGGAAAAGCGCCAGCTGCGGCGGCGTGAAGATCAGGTCGAGCGTGCGCGGTTCGGGTGCGCTGATCACCAGCGGCGAGGCTTTGTTGGACATGACGTTTCTCCCGGCGCGATTGGATCGCACCAATCATATCAGCGTTTTTACTCCCGATGAAACGATTTACAACAGCGAAAAATCGATTTATCGATTATGTTAACGAGAGGGCGACCACTCGCCTCCGGGAGAAGATTAATGGCGCAACAGCAGGCCCAGCAGCGGCGCGCGTCGATCCACGATGTGGCAAGCCAGGCGGGCGTGTCGGCGGCCACTGTTTCCAAGGTTCTTTCCGGCGTCACCACGGTAAAACCGGAAAACGCGCAGCGCGTCCTCGATGCCGTCGAGCTTCTGGGCTACCGCGTCGATCCGCTCGCCTCGGATATGCGCAGGGCCAAGCGTCGCATCATCGGCGCCATCATGCCGGAGTTCGAAAGCGAGTTCTTCGGCCAGATGGTGAGCGAGCTCGAAGGCCTCGCCGAGCAACGCGGCTATACGCTGGTCGCCGCCTCCAGCCGGGAATCGGAGCAACGTGAGAAGGAGATCCTCGCCCGCATGCACGACTGGCGCGTTGCCGGCGTCGTACTGGCGCCGGTGCGAAACGAGCACGGACCGGCGGCTGGTTTCATGAAAGCGAACGGCATGACAGGGGTGCTGATTGACCGCGTGCTTGCCGATGACGCCTTCGACACGGTTTCGGCCGACAGCGCGGCGGCAAGCGCCGAGGTGGCGCGCGCGCTGGTCAGCCAGGGCCATCGCCATGTTCTTGTGGTCGGTCTCGGCCAGCAGGCGGCGACCGTGCGCGCCCGGCTCGAAGGGTTTCGCAAGACGGCACTTGAGCTTGCGCCCGACATCAGGGTCGACGTCGTACTCTGCGAAAGCGATGTCGGGCCCTTGCGGACGCTGCTTCGCGATTATTTCAGCCAGCGGGAAGACGGCGGCGACAGGCCTACGGCGGTCTATTCGCTCTTCCTGAAGGGCACGCTGGTGGCGCTTTCGGAGTTTCGGCGGCGCGGCTGGCACTGCCCAAACGACATCTCGCTGGTCGGCTTCGACGACGCCGAATGGATGCAGGTGACGTGGCCGGCGATCGCCGCGGTGGTGCAGCCGGTGCGCGAGATCGCCGCCAACGCAATGGAGGTTTTGTTTCGCAGGATCGAAGGCGAGCGCGGCCCGCCGAGGGCGCGGCTCGAACCTTGCAAGGTGTTCATGCGGGAATCCGTTGGCTCGCCAGGCAGCGTCCCGCATTCCGGGGGAGGAGACCGACAATAACCCCCATTGTCGAAAACGGAAGAAGAGTGCCGGCCCTGGCCGAGGCATCCGGCGCAAACAAACGGAGGACGGAATGACATCGCTTTCCACAAAGATAAATCGATTTACTCTCGCATTGGGCGTGGCGCTTACCTTTGCCGCGGTCGGCACTGCTAAGGCCGAGGACGGCGAATATGGCGTGCTGATGAAGACCTTGGCCAATCCGTTCTGGGGCGCGATGGCGCAGGGCGTCGCCGACGGCGCCAAGGAAGCCGGCGTGAAATACTTCCAGCAGGCGGCCGAAAGCGACCAGGCGGCCGAGCCGCAGCTCAACCTCTGCAACACGATGCTCGAGCGCAAGCCGGTGGCGATGATCACCGCCGCCATCAACTCGACCAACCTCTTGCCCTGCCTGAAATCGGCGCAGGATGCCGGCATCAAGATCGTCGATCTCGACAACAATCTCGACCAGGCGGTTCTCGACAAGGAAAGCGTCAAGGTCACCTTCCATATCGGTTCCGACAACGTCGCCGCGGGTGCGCAAGGGGCCGAATATCTCGTCTCCAAGCTTGGCAAGGACGCCAAGGGTCCGGTGCTGGTGATCGAGGGTCTCTCAGGCAACATCACCGGCGAGAAGCGCGCCAAGGGCTTTGCCGACAAGCTCAAGGAACTGGCGCCGGGGCTCGAGGTGGTCGCCTCGCTGCCGGGCGATTGGGATCGCGGCAAGGCCGCCTCGATCGCCACCGACACACTGACGGCGCATCCCGATCTGGTTGCCATCTTCTGCGCCAACGACGGCATGGCGTTGGGCGCCGTGGAATCGGTCTACGCCGCCGGCAAGGGCGAGCAGGTGACGATCATCGGCGTGGACGGCAATGTCGACGCGGTGAAGTCGATCAAGGAAGGCCGCCTGAACGCTTCCGTCGCCCAGCTTCCCTATCTCGTCGGCAAGCAGGCGGTCGAGAACGTCAAGAAGGCGCTGGCTGGCGAGAAGGTCGAGGAAAGCATCGCGGTGCCCACCCTGGTGCTGACCAAGGACGTGCTCGACGCCGGCAAGGAGCCGATGCTGCAATATGTGAAGTAAGAGAAGGGAGTAGGGGAGTAGGTCCGTAGGGGAGTAGGAGGAGGAAGGTTTGCACTTCCAAGACCCGGCTCTCTCCCGTTCACTTCCCTATTCCCCTACTTCCCTACCCAGAAGGGTGAAAACCATGGCTTCCGAAACGGCGCAGCCCGGGTTTTGGGCTCGGGTGCAGCGCGCATCCGTCGAGAGGCTCCACATCAGGCTGGAGTCGCTGCTGGTGCTTGTGCTGCTGAGCGCGGCGATGGCGCTTCTGTCGCCTTTCTTCCTGTCGCTCAGCAATTTTCTCAACATCCTGCTCGCGACATCGACGATCGGCGTGCTGGCGATCGCCGCGACCTTCGTCATCGGTTCCGGTGGGCTCGATCTGTCGCTTGGATCGGTCATGGGCCTTGCTGGCGTGGCGGGAGCCTTCGTCGCCGTCAACCTCGGCTGGCCATCGGTGTTCGCGGTGATCGCCTGCATTCTGGCAGGAAGTATCGCCGGCTACATCAACGGCCAACTGGTCACCCGCGCCTTCGTGCCCGCCTTCATCGTCACGCTCGGCATGCTGGGCCTTGCGCGCGGGCTGGCGCTCGTCATCTCACAGGGCAGGGCGATCTACGGCCTGCCGCCGGAGATCGTCTATATCGGACAAGGGAGGCCGCTCGGCATTCCGATGCCCGTCATCATCTTCGTGCTGACGGCGATCGTCGCGCATACGGTGCTTGCCTATACGCGCTTCGGTCGCCACACGTTGGCGCTCGGCGACAGCGAAGGCGCGGCGCGCGCCGCCGGCATCCGCGTCGAGCAGCATCGCCGCATCATCTACACGCTCTCCGGCGCGCTTGCCGGGCTTGCAGGTCTCTTGTTCACCGCCCGCGTCAATGCGGGCGACCCGACCGCAGGCATCAACTATGAGCTCACCGCGATCACCGCGGCGATCATCGGCGGCACCAACCTGTTCGGCGGCCGTGCCTCGATCCTCGGCACCATGATCGGCGCTCTGATCATGGGCGTGCTGCAGAACGGGCTGACGCTGCTTGCCGTGCAATCCTATTACCAGCAGATGGCGATCGGCGCGGTTCTCATCCTCGCGGTCTTCATCGACCAGTATCAGGTGCGGAAGGAGTCGCGCGTATGACCCTGCTTTCGCTCCACAAGATCCGCAAAAGCTTCGGGGCGGTCGACGTGCTGCATGGCGTCGACCTGTCGGTCGCGGCCGGCGAGGTGGTCGGGCTGGTCGGCGACAACGGCGCCGGCAAGTCGACGCTGATGAAGACCATCACCGGCATCTACCGCGCCGACACCGGCTCGATCGAGTTCGACGGCAAGGACATCCTCGCCCTCGACCCCGGCCAGCGGCGCCGGCTCGGCATCGAGATGATCTATCAGGATCTGTCCTTGGCCAAGCAGCAGGACGTGGCCTCCAACATTTTCCTTGGCCGCGAGCCGACGAAAAGGCTGCTCGGCCTCTTCCCCGGCTTTGTCGACAAGACCGAGATGGATCGGCAGGCGGCGCGGATGATCGAGCGGCTCGGGGCGCACTTGCCGTCGATCAGTCGTTCCGTCGGCTCCTTCTCCGGCGGCCAGCAGCAGACGGTGGCGATCGCGCGGGCGCTCACCTTCAACCCGAAGCTCGTCATCATGGACGAGCCGACGGCGGCGCTCGCCGTGCGCGAGGTGCAGAGCGTGCTCGATCTCATCCGGCGGCTGAAGTCTGAAGGCATCGCCGTCATTTTGATTTCGCACCGGCTGAATGACGTGCTGTCGGTCACCGACCGCATCGTCGTGCTGCGCCACGGCAGGGCGGATGCCGATCTCGTCACCGCCAAAACCAACATGAACGAAGTCGTCAGCCGCATCGTCGGCGGCGGCGACACGGCCGCCGCGGCGGCGCACGAGCAACGAGGCTGATATGAATGTTTTCGGACTGCACACTTTCGCCATCGCTCCGGTCTGGGATCTGGCCCGCATCGAGCCGCAGATGGACCGGCTGAAGGAGCTCGGCATTGGCCTGATGGAGATCCCGCTGCTCAGACCTGAGGAGATCGACACCAAGCGCACGCGCGGTTTTGCAAACCATTATGGCGTGCAGCTCATTCCGTCGCTCGGCTTGCCGCGCGCACTCGACGTGGTGGAGCGGCCGGAAGAGGCGCTCGATTTCCTGCAGCCGGCCTTCAACGTCTGCAACGAGGTGGGCGCCGAGGCGCTCGGCGGCGTCACCTATGGCACGATCGGCAAGACCACCGGCCGGGCGCCGACGCAGCGGGAGATCGACGGCATGTGCCGCTTCCTCGAACGGGCGGCAAAGTCGGCGAAGGCCCGCAGCCTGAAGCTCGGCATCGAACCCTGCAACCGCTACGAGACGCATCTGATCAACCGCGGCATCGACGCGGCGCGCATCATCGAGCGCATCGGCGCCGACAACATCTTCATCCATCTCGACACCTACCACATGCATATCGAGGAAGAGAGCTTCGCGGCCGGCTTCGAGGCGGCGGCGCCCTTCCTCGGCTATGTCCATGTGTCGGAGGCCAATCGCGGCGTGCCGGGGCGCGGCATGCTGAACTGGGCAGCCTGCATGAAGGCGATCGCCGACATCGGCTATGAGGGCCCGATCACGCTCGAAAGCATGAACCATGTCGACGTCGACATCGCCGGCGGGCTCGCGGTATGGCGCCCCGTGGCGGAAGACCCGCGCGACGTCATCGAGGTGGGGCTGCCCTTCCTGCGCGACGAAGCGAAGAAGGCGGGGCTGACACTCGGGTAACGAAGCTACTTGCCCCGGCGCGTCAGCCAGCGGCGACGCGCCTCCTGCTGTTCGGCGAGTTCGGCCTCGTCCCAGTAGCCGATGAGCACGCCGGAGCCGATGATCGGGTCGAAATGCCCGACCTTGTCGTCGATCTCTGTCAGCCACTCGTCGGGGACGGTGATGCGGTTGTTGGGCAACGCCAGCCAGCGCATCAGCATTTTGCTCAGCCGCTCGATGTCGCCGGCGGCCGACGGCTCGCGGCCGAGGTCGCGCAATTCGCCGGGGTCGTTCTGGAGATCGAAGAACATCGGCTCGACACCTTCGCCATGGACGAGTTTGAAACGGCCGTCGGTGATCATGTAGAGCTTGCAGCCCGACACCGGCATGGCGAGTCTCAGCCGCGCCGCATCGCCGCTGTAGTCATATTCGCTGATGGCATAGTTGCGCAGGCTCTTCCGCTCACCCGAAGTCAGCGACAGCAGCGAGCGGCCTTCGAGGACATGCGGCTTGGGCTCGCCGCCGAAATAATCGAGGAAGGTGGGCGCGAGATCGATCATCTCGACCAGCGCGTCCGACGTGGTTCCTCTTGTGACGTCGGCTTCCGGACGAGGATCGTAGACGATCATCGGCACCTTCACCGCGACGTCGTGGAACAGGTATTTCTCGCCGAGCCAATGGTCGCCGAGATAGTCGCCATGGTCAGAAGTGAAGACGACAAGCGTATTCTCGAACAGGCCGCACTTCTCCATGAAGTCGAACAAAAGGCCAAGCTGATCGTCGATCTGCTTGATCAGGCCCATGTAGCAGGGAACGACCGTTTCGCGGACCTCATCGCGCGAGAAGTTCTTCGAATACCGCTCCTGCTGGAAAGCCTCGAAGATCGGATTTGGCGAGACGCGCTCGGCTTCGCTGCGAACAGGCGGCTGGATCTCCGCCTTGCCGTACATGGCGTGGTAGGGCGCCGGCACGATATAGGGCCAGTGCGGCTTGATGTAGGAAAGATGCGCGCACCAGGCTTCGCCCTTGGCTTCGGCGTCCTCGATGAAGCGCATGGCGCGGCGCGTCATGTAAGACGTCTCGGAATGCTCCTCCGGAATGCGCGCCGCCTTGTCGGCATGGACGAGCAGCCAGCCGTTGAAATTCTCGCCATTCTCGCCTTCGCCGGAATTCGCCCAATGCTCCCAAGGATTTTCGGCCTCGAAGCCGTGCTGGCGCAGATAGGAGTCGTAGGCCGGATCGGGGTCGTAGCTGGTCGAGGGGTGCAGGCCGTCATCGCGCTCGAACGGCTCGAAGCCGTATTCCGCGACACGCACGCCGATGACGGAATCCTTGGCGATGCCGAGGCGCTCCATGCCTTCCTCGTCGGCCTTCATATGTGTCTTGCCGATGAGCGCACAACGCACGCCGACCTCGCGCAGATGGTCGCCCAGCGTCGGCTCGCCGACCCTGAGCGGCACGCCATTATGCGTCGAGCCGTGCGAGCGGACGTAGCGGCCGGTATAGGCGCTCATGCGCGAGGGGCCGCAGACCGTCGATTGCACATAGGCATTCGTGAAACGCACGCCGCGGCTGGCGAGCCGGTCGATGTTCGGCGTCGTCAGGCTCTTGTGCCCGGCGCAGCTCAGATAATCGAACCGCAGCTGGTCGCACATGATGAAAAGGACGTTGCGTTTCGAGGTCATTGCTGCCCGTCGGAATGGTTCTCGAACCCGGTAATGCCAGAACAATCAGCGCATGCCAACCAGGGCAACCAGCCTGTACAGCTCACCAGAGAACTTTACAAAATCATTTTTCCATGTGAAGTCTCAGGCATCCCAAGGATCCCAAATGACATCCCACCGTTTTGCCACCCGTCTCAATTCCTTCGCCTCGCGGCCTGAGGCGGAGTGGGCCGGGCTCACCGGGAAGCCCTCGGTGCTGCAGATGGCGGAGCGGGCCGCCAAGGTCGAGGGGCTCACCGATCTCGATCTCAACTATCCCGACCATATCGGTGAAAACCCCAGGGAAATCGCACGGTGGCTTGGTGATCTTGGGCTTTCCATCAATGGCTTCGCGATGCGCTACTATTCCAATCCCGCCTTCAAGCTCGGCGCGTTCACCAATCCCGATCCGGCAGTGCGGCGTGAAGCCATCGACCTTACCAAGGCTGGCATCGATGCGGCGCGAGAGGCCGGCGCCGGTCTCATGACATTGTGGCTGGGGCAGGATGGTTTCGACTACGCTTTCCAGGCCGACTACGCGGCACTTTGGCAACACGAAATCGACGGTATTCGTGAAGTTGCGGCGCATGACCTCGATTGCGCCATCAGTCTCGAATATAAGCCGAACGAGCCGCGTTCCTATTCGCTGATGCCGGATGCCGCGACCACGTTGCTGGCGATCCGCGAGGCCGGCCTGCCCAATCTCGGCGTCACCCTCGACTTCGCGCATGTTCTTTATGCCGACGAGCAACCGGCCTTTGCCGCCGCTCTTGTCGCCCGTCACAGCAGGTTGCTCGGCGTTCATCTCAACGATGGCTACGCCAAGCGCGACGACGGCCTGATGGTCGGCGCCGTGCACACGCTGCAGACCATCGAGCTGCTGCGCCAGATACGCAGGGACGGCTACGCCGGTGCCATCTATTTCGACACCTTTCCGGACATGACCGGTCTCGACCCGGTGCGCGAATGCGAGGTCAACATCGCCACCGTCAAGCGCATGTTGCGGGTCGTCGAGCGGCTGGAGCGGGACAATCGGTTGGCGGCTGCCCTCGATGGGCAGGACGCGGTTGCCTCGCAGGCTATCGTCCACGAAATTCTGCTCGGAGCTGCAGGATGACGTCCGCGGATCTCCGGGCCGTGGGGCCGCGCATCCGCATGATGATGCCGCATCTCACACCGCTGGAGGCAAAGGTGGTGGAAACCGTGTTCGGCCGCCGCGGGTTCGACGAGACGATCCCTTTGAAGGAGATCGCTGACGAGGCCGGCGTTTCCGAGGCGATGGTGGTGAAGATTGCCAAGAAGCTGGGCTTCTCCGGCTATCGCGACTTCCGGACGGCAGTCTGCGAATACAGCCGCTCGCCGACCGCCGAGATGCATCGGGAACTCTCCGTCGACGACAGTTCGGCCGAGATCGTGCAAAAGGTCTTTCGCACTTCCATACAGGCGCTGGAGGAAACGCTGGCGATCCTTGACATCGGCAATTTCGACCGGGCCGCCGACCTCATTTATCGATCCAAGCATCGCGACTTCTATGGAGTCGGCGGTTCGGCTCAGATTGCCCGGGATGTCTCGCACAAGTTCCTGCGCATCGGCATCCGCGCGGCGGTTTACGACGATTCCCACATGATGCTCATGTCGGCCTCGCTCCTCGGCGCCGAAGACATTGCCGTCGGCTTTTCCCATTCCGGCAACAGCAGCGCGGTGATTGATGCCGTTCAGCTCGCCAGAAAGAACGGCGCCCGCACGCTTGCCATAACCAATTACGCCAACTCGCCGCTGGCAGCCGAGGCGGATGTCGTGCTCTGCTCGACCGCGCGGGGGTCGCCGCTGATGGGCGAGAATGCGGCCGCCCGTATCGCCCAGCTCAACATCCTGGATGCGCTGTTCGTCGCGGTGGCGCAGCGCGACTACCAGGCGGCGGAGCACAATCTCGGCCGCACCATGTCGGCGGTGACGACGAAACGCCGAGACAAGTACAGATGAAAGATCGTCGCGGATGAGCGTTGCTTCAGCGGGGCTGGTGGCCGTGTTCGGCAGCCTGCATTACGACATCCTGGTCGACGCACCGGATCGTCCGCGCAAGGGCGAGACGGTGACCGGTTTCGGCTGGCAGCCGAAATGCGGCGGCAAGGGCGGCAATCAGGCTCTGTCGGCGGCGCGCGCGGGGGCGAGGTCGGCGATGATCGGCGCCGTCGGCGACGACGATTTCGGCCGTGCGCTGCTCGCCAATCTCAGCCGCAGCAATGTCGATCACCGCTTCGTGCGAGTAGAACCGGGGACCCGATCAGGCATGAGCGTGGCCATCTTCGACGACGATGGCGACTACGGCGCGGTGATCGTTTCCGGCAGCAATCTGACACTCGGCGAAAAGAATGTCGCGGCGGCCGCCGGTCTGCTCGCGCAGACTTCGGTGCTGCTGCTGCAGAACGAAGTTCCGGAAATCGCCAACATCGCTGCCGCGCGCGCGGCGAAGGCTCACGGCTGCTGCGTCGTGCTCAACGCGGCGCCGGCCCGGCCGCTGCCCGCCGAACTCACCGGGCTCGTCGACATCGTGATCACCAACGCCATAGAGGCGGAGTTCCTGGCCGGCATTCCGGTCGTCGACACGCTTGAAGGCGCAACTGAGGCAGCGCGGCAATTGGCAATCGTTTATCCGGCTGCAATCGTCACCGCCGGCGGCGATGGCGTCGCCTATCACGATCGCGATGGCCGCGCCTTTGCGCTTGCCGCCATTCCGGTGAAGGTGGTCAGCACCCATGGCGCAGGTGACGAATTCGTCGGTGCCTTTGCGGCTGCGCTTGCTCGCGGCGAGCCCACCGAGGCCGCCATCGCCGCCGCGAATGCCGCCGCCGCCCTGCTGGTCTCGACGCCGGAGGCGGATCGCCAGACGCCCCCTCAAAAGATCCAAGGCGGCGTGCACCGTCCAGAGTAGCCTTCGGTTTACCGATCTAGACAACTGGTGCAATGTTGGTTTGGAGGATCGAGATCGTGCCATTCGTCAGTATCGGCGGCATTGCGTTGCACCATCGCCTTATCGCCGGGACGGCTGCTGCGCGCCCGATCATCTTCATCAATTCGCTCGGCACCGACTTGCGGATCTGGGACGATGTCGTCGCACGGCTTGCCGGTGAGATGCCGATGCTCGTCTATGACAAGCGCGGCCACGGACTTTCCGACATCGGCAGCGGCGTGCGCTCGATCGACGACCATGTCGACGATCTGAGCGCGCTCATCGATTGCTTCGGCTTCCAGAAGGTCGTGCTTTTTGGCCTGTCGGTCGGCGGCATGGTCGCGCAGGGGTTCTATGCACGGCGCCCCGAACTCGTCGAAGCGCTGATTCTCAGCGACACCGCGCACAAAATAGGCACCGCCGAGAGCTGGAACAGCCGCATCGCGACGGTCGAGCGTGACGGCATCGAGGTGATTGCCGATGGCATCATGAAGGTGTGGTTCACGCCGGATTTTCATGCCAACCGCGCCGCCGAGCTTGCCGGTTGCCGCAACATGCTGACCAGGCAGGCGCTGCCGGGTTACATCGGCACGTGCATGGCGGTTCGCGATGCGGATTTCACCGACAGCGCGCGCCGCATCGCGGTGCCGACGCTCTGCATCGGCGGCGACCAGGACGGTTCGACGCCGCCCAATCTCGTACGCTCGCTTGCCCACCTGATCCCCGGCGCGCGCTTCGAGCTGATCCGCGGCGCCGGGCACATTCCCTGCATCGAGCAGCCCGATGCGCTCGTCGCCCTGATCCGCGCCTTCGTCGCGTCGTTGCCTGAGGGAAAGCATCTCCATGGGCGATGACGCAAACAATACCAACCGATACCGGACCGGGCTCGAGGGCGACGCATCGCATCGATTGCGAGGCGGTGCGCTTCTCCTGGTGGACGACGATCCTTCACCGCTTCCCCGAGGCGGGTGAGTTCGGTCAGCGCATCCAGGAAGCCGAGCTCAATTATCTCGTACACTCCAAAGCCGCCTCGACCGCGCTGGCGGAGAACTATGTCGGCCTGCCTTACTGAGCGGGCCGAGCCGTCAGGCCCGTTCCAGTGCAATCGCAATGCCCTGGCCGACGCCGATGCACATGGTGGCCAAAGCGCAGCGTCCGCCGCGCTCGCGCAGCTCCACCGCCGCCGTGCCGGTGATGCGCGCGCCCGACATGCCAAGCGGATGACCGAGCGCGATCGCGCCGCCGTTGGGGTTCACATGCTCCGCCTGCTCGGAAATTCCGAGTTCGCGCAGCACGGCAATCCCTTGCGAGGCGAAGGCTTCGTTCAACTCGACGACGTCGAATTGGTCAGGCCTCAAGCCGAGACGGGCGCAGAGCTTTTTGGTTGCCGGCGCGGGACCGATACCCATGATGCGCGGCGCGACGCCGGCAACAGCACCGCCGAGAATGCGGGCGATCGGCGTCAGGCCATGTTTCCTGGCCGCCGCTTCGGAGGCGATGATCAGCGCGGCAGCACCGTCATTGACGCCGGAGGCGTTGCCGGCAGTCACGGTGCCGCCCTGGCGGAACGGCGTCGGCAGCTTGGCCAGCGCCTCGATGGTCGTGCCGGCGCGGGGATGCTCGTCCTTCGAGACGACGATTGGCTCGCCTTTTCTTTGCGGGATCGCCACCGGCGTGATCTCCTTCGCCAGCCGGCCATTGGCCTGCGCCGCAACAGCCTTGTCCTGGCTGCGCGCGGCAAAGGCGTCCTGGTCGGCTCTGCTGACCGAAAACTCCTCGGCGACGTTCTCGCCTGTCTCCGGCATGGAATCGACGCCGTACTGCTTCCTCATCAGCGGGTTGACGAAGCGCCAGCCGATGGTGGTGTCGTAGATCTCGGCATTGCGCGAGAAGGCGGTGTCGGCCTTCGGCATGACGAAGGGCGCGCGGCTCATCGATTCCACCCCGCCGGCAATCATCAGCTCGGCCTCGCCGGCCCTGATGTCTCGGGCGGCGATGGTGACGGCATCCATGCCCGAGCCGCACAACCGATTGACCGTCGAACCCGGAATGTCCTGGGGAAGGCCGGCCAGCAGCAGCGCCATGCGGGCGACGTTGCGGTTGTCCTCGCCGGCCTGGTTGGCGCAGCCAAAGACGACGTCGTCGACCGCGGCCCAGTCGACTCCCAAGTTGCGCTCGACCAACGCCTTCAGCGGAATGGCGGCGAGATCGTCGGCTCGCACCGAGGATAGCGCGCCGCCAAAACGGCCGATCGGCGTGCGGATGTAGTCGCAGATGAAGGCATCAGTCATTATGCAGCTTTCCCTTTGGCGGTACCCGCATGCGCGACCTTGCTGCGCGCCTGCAAATCGCGCAACGTCTTCAGCTCGAGTTCCGTCGGCGCCGGCGTCTCGTCAAGCGCCTCGGCAAACTTTGCTTCCCAGCCACAGGTCGCCTGCACCTCTTCGCGGGTGACGCCGGGATGCAGCGACACGACGGTGAATTCCTTGGTGACACGGTCCGGCTTCCAGACGGCGAGGTCGGTGATCAGCAAGGTCGGACCGGCGGTGTCGATGCCGAGCCGCTTGCGGTGGTCACCGCCTTCGCCATGGCCGAAGGAGGTGAAGAAGTCGATCTTTTCGACCATGCCGCGCTTCGACTGCGCCATGGTGATGTAGACCTCTCGCGAGGAGGTGGCGATTTCCGGCGCGCCGCCGCCGCCGGGCAGCCGCGTCTTGGGATGCGCATAGTCGCCGATGACTGTAGTGTTGATGTTGCCGAATTTGTCGAGCTGGGCGGCGCCAAGGAAGCCTATCGAGATGCGGCCGCCTTGCAGCCAATAGCGGAACATCTCCAACACCGCGACGGTGGTGACCGCCGTCTCGCACAATTCGCCGTCGCCGATCGACAGCGGCAAAATGTGGGGCGCGGTGCCGATGGTGCCGCTCTCGTAGATCAGCGTGATGTCCGGCGCATGGGTCAGCCGCGCGACATTGCAGGCGGCCGACGGCGCCCCGATGCCGACAAAGCAGACATCGTCGTTCTTCAGCGCACGGCTGGCGGCGATCGTCATCATCTCGTTGGGGGTGAAGCCCAGATCATTCTCGCTCATGCGGCTTTCCTCAGATGCTTGACGCGAGCAGCGAAGTCGTCTGCGCTGCTCTCGATGACGTTCTTCTGCATCCATGCCTGAAAGCGGTCGCGGTCGGCGGCGATCTCGTCCCATTCGAGATAGGCGGAGTTGTCGCGCTCGTAATAGCCATGCGTGTAGGAGGGATGGGAGCCGCCCGGCACGATCGAGATTGCCGCGATCGTCCAATTCGGCAGCACGGTGAGATTGGGGTGGAGATCGTCGAAACTGTCGACCACTTCTTCGACAGTCACCACGGCGCGTTTGGCCGCGAGCACGGCCTCCTTCTGGATGCCGATGATGCCCTCGACCAGCACATTGCCTTTGCGGTCGGCCTTCTGCGCGTGGATGAAGGCGACGTCGGGCCGGATCGCCGGAACGGCGGCTAGCACCTCGCCGGTAAACGGGCAGGTTATGGACTTGATGTTTGCATTGATGGCGGCAAGGCCTGCGCCGCGATAGCCGCGGAACACCGCGCAGGGCAGGCCGGCGGCACCCGCCTCATAGGCGTTGGCCATGCCGGCGTGGCTGTGCTCCTCGACCTCGATCGGCCGTGGAAAGCCGTTCTCGATGGCGTCGCGAACGCGCCTGAGTAGGCCGACGCCGGGATTGCCGAGATAGGAGAAGACGATCTTCTTGGCCATGCCCATGCCGATCATCTGATCGTAGATCAGGTCGGGCGTCATGCGGATCAGCGTCAGGTCGCTAAAGCCCTGGCGGATTGCCTCATGGGCCGCGGCGGTCGGGATCAAATGGGTGAAGCCCTCGAAGGCGACCGTATCGCCATCGTGCAGAGTCTCCGCAACGGCCTTTTTCAGCGGCAGGAAGTTGACCATCGTCCATTGCTCCGGAGATCAAGGTTCATATCGGAGCATATGAGAGCGCCCCTCTCGCGTCACTATGAGGATGCCTGCAGGCAGATGAGGTGCAGCACAAAACAATCGGGCCATGCGGGACGTGGCCGTTGACGCTTCGTCTCACATACGCTAATGAACAGGATTATACAGGTTCATTGAACAGGTATCCATATGGCCCGTCGCGCGACGCAACTCACTCCCGGCACGGGCAAGCCCGAGCAGATCGCGACGGTTCTGGAGCACGAGATCCGCTCAGGCGTGCTCGGCTTCGGCGATCGCCTGCAGAGCGAGAACGAGCTCGTCCAGCGCTTCTCGGTCAGCCGCAACACGGTTCGCAAAGGGCTGGAAGAGCTTTCAAGCCGCGGCCTCATCACCACCAAGGTCGGCATCGGGTCCTTCGTCACTTTCGACGGCATGCCGGTCGATGACGCGATCGGCTGGTCGCGCGCGCTCGCCAATGCGGGCGCCAATGCCGAAACCCGGACGCTTAGGCTCGAGATCATCGAGGATGCCGAGCTCGCGGCAAAGCTCGGTGTCGAGAGCTCGTCTTTCATCGCCGTCGATCGCGTCCGTACCAATGCCGATGACGGCCATGCGATCTCGATCGAACGCAGCCGCCTGCCACTGTCGCCCGAGCTGGAAGACGTGCCGCTGCGCGGGCTTCGCGAACGCTCGCTGCACCAGACGCTGCGCGGGGCAGGGCTGGTGTCCGACCATGGCGAGGAGTGGGTCGACATCGAGATGCTCAGCGCTGCTGATGCCGCCATCCTCGATTGCGCTCCGGGCACGCCGTTCCTC
>NZ_RZSF01000138.1:0-16409 GCF_004023325.1 Mesorhizobium sp. M1A.F.Ca.ET.072.01.1.1
TTGCTGGCGATCGCCCGCATTTCGGGCGAGACGGCGCCGCTGCTCTTCACAGCGCTCAACAACCAGTTCTGGTCGGGCAATCTCAACGCGCCGATGGCCAGCCTGCCGGTGACCATCTTCCAGTTTGCGCTGAGCCCTTATGAGGAATGGCAGCAACTGGCCTGGACGGGCGCACTCATAATCACCCTGACGGTTCTCGGGCTGAGCATCTTCGCCCGCAGCCTTACCGGACGCAGAGAGGACAGATGAAACCGATGTTGTCCACCGACCTGAACGTAGCCGAGACGACCGCCGAGAAGGCCAAGATCGAAGTCAAGAACCTCAACTTCTACTATGGCCAGTCGAAGGCGCTGAAGGACATCAACCTGTCGCTGCCCGAGCGCAGCGTCACCGCCTTCATCGGACCTTCGGGCTGCGGAAAGTCGACGCTGCTGCGCGTGCTCAACCGCATCTACGAGCTCTACCCGAAGCAGAGCGCCGAAGGCCAGGTGCTGCTCGACGGCAAGAACATCCTCGACCGCTCGCAGGACCTCAACCTGCTCAGGACCAAGATTGGCATGGTGTTCCAGAAGCCGACGCCGTTCCCGATGTCGATCTACGAGAACATCGCCTTCGGCGTCAGGCTGTATGAGAAGATAAGCAAGGCCGAGATGGACAATCGCGTCGAACAGGCGCTGAAGCGCGCCGCGCTGTGGAACGAGGTCAAGGACAAGCTCAACGCCAGCGGCCAGAGCCTTTCGGGCGGCCAGCAGCAGCGGCTCTGCATCGCCCGCACGGTGGCGGTGAAGCCGGAGGTCATCCTGCTGGACGAGCCGGCATCGGCGCTCGATCCGCTCTCGACCGCCAAGATCGAGGAGCTGATCGACGAGCTGCAGGCCGACTACACGATCGTGATCGTCACCCACAACATGCAGCAGGCGGCGCGCGTCTCGCGGCAGACGGCGTTCATGTATCTCGGCGAGCTGATCGAATTCGACCGGACCGAAAAGATTTTCACCTCGCCCCGCGAGAAGCGCACGCAGGACTACATCACCGGCCGCTTCGGCTGAGTTCATACGAGGACATAACCATGGCCCATACGGTCGCTTCCTTCGACGAGGATCTGAGGCAGATCAGCCAGCTCATCCGCGACATGGGCGATCTTGCCGGCTCGATGGTCGGCGCGTCGACCAAGGCTCTGCTGAATTCCGACAACGCGCTGGCGCAGCGCGTGGTCTCCGACGATGCCATCATGGACGCGCGCCAGCGCGAGCTCGACGATCGCGCCATCACGCTGATCGCCAAACGCCAGCCGATGGCCGACGACCTGCGCAACGTCGTTGGCGCCATCCGGATGGCCGGCGATCTCGAGCGCATCGGCGACCTTGCCAAGAACATCGCCAAGCGCGTCGGCTCGGTCGGCGTCAGCGCCGCGCCGCGCGACCTGTCGCACTCCATCGACTCGATGGCGCAGCTGGTGCTGATCCAGGTCCAGGGCGTGATCGAGGAATACGCGGCCGGCGACGCCACGGCGCTCGCCAAGCTCCGCAACGACGACGAGCGCATCGACGTCAAATACACCGCCGTCTTCCGTGAGCTGTTGACCTACATGATGGAGGATCCGCGCAACATCACGGCTTGCACGCATCTGTTGTTCTGCGCCAAGAATCTGGAGCGCATCGGCGACCACGTCACCAACATCGCCGAGAACGCCTACTATGTGCTGACCGGCACGCAATTGCCCGCGAATCGTCCTAAGCAGGACGAGACGGCGATGTCGGCGCCGGCGGCCTGACAGCGAAGGTGCCTGCTAAATGATCGCGCCACGCATCATGGTGGTGGAGGACGAGGAGCCGCTGGGGGTGCTGCTCCGCTACAACCTCGAATCCGAGGGCTATCAGGTCGAGGTGGTGACGCGCGGCGACGAGGCCGAGATCCGCCTGCAGGAGAATGTGCCCGACCTTCTGGTGCTCGACTGGATGGTGCCGGCGGTGTCCGGCATCGAGCTTTGCCGGCGCCTCAGGATGCGGCCCGAGACCGAACGCCTGCCGATCATCATGCTGACCGCGCGCGGCGAGGAAAGCGACAGGGTGCGCGGCCTCTCGACCGGCGCCGACGACTATCTGGTCAAGCCGTTCTCGACGCCGGAATTCATGGCCAGGGTCAAGGCGCTGCTGCGCCGCGCCAAGCCGGAGGTGCTGTCCAGCGTGCTCAAGGTCGGCGACATCGTGCTCGATCGCGAATCGCATCGCGTCTACCGCAAGAAGAGCGAGATCCGGCTCGGCCCGACCGAGTTCAGGCTGCTCGAATTCATGATGCGGCATCCCGGCCGGGTGTTCTCGCGCAGCCAGCTGCTCGACAATGTCTGGGGCGAGACGATCTATATCGACGAGCGCACCGTGGACGTGCATGTCGGCCGCCTGCGCAAGGCGGTCAACAACGGCCGGATGCCCGATGTGATCCGCACCATTCGCGGGGCGGGCTACGCGATCAGGGAAGACTAGATCCAGGGCACCGAAGGTCTGACGGGTTCTATCTGCGCTGGCGGGTTATCGAGACGCTGGTGCTTCGCCGTCCACGGGCGGAGCACGAAGCGTCGCCACGCGGCGCAGACCCGACACTCCACGCGACTTCCACGCGCCGCGGCGGTGCAGAAATTCTGCTCCGCTCATCCGACGATTGAGGTAATGGCATGGATTCCAGGGTCTCCGCGACGGAGCTTCGCTCCTGCTCCGCCCTGGAATGACGAAGCTGCGGGGCCTTCGCTAATCTCCGCCGTCTGCAGGACGCACAGAAGCCAACGATCGCTATCGAAGCTGCTCAGGCCACGTTCTTGCCCGCTCTTGCCTGCACGCCCGGGGCGAAAATCTCCTGGTCGACGAAGGTCAGCGCGCGCACGGCGCAGCCTTCGCGGATCAACGGCAATTCGTTCGGCTCGGTATCGAAGGAGATCGAGTTTGAATGCTGGCCTCCGGCGGTCTGGCCGATCGCCTCGCGCAGCGCCGGCTCGATCAGGTCGAAGGCGGCGGCGCTGACGCCGACCATGGCGACCGGCGCTGGATCGATCAGCGCGAACAGGCTGCCGAGGCCGAAGCCCAGCGCCTCCCCGGCCCGGCGATAGGCCTCGCGCTCCGGGCCATCCGTCTCGCGCGCCTTGGCGGCGAGCGCCCGCATGTCGGCGTCGCCGACATCGACCGGCTCGGCGTCCTCGCTCATCTTCATGGCGCTGCGCCAGATGGCGTAGTTGCCGGCATAGGCCTCGACGCAGCCGCGGCGTCCGCAACGGCAGAGCGCGCCGCCCGGGCGATGGATCATGTGGCCAAACTCGCCGCCGGAAGAATGTGTGCCGGTGAACAGCTCGCCTTTCAGAACCAGGCCCATGCCGATGCCGTGCGAGAGCAGGATGGCGATGAAATTGTCGCGATAGCGGTCGGGATCGCGCCACTGCAGCGCCACCGCCATCATGTTACAGTCGTTTTCCATGGTGGCCGGAATGCCGAATTCCTTTTCCAGGATGTCGGCGAAGGGAATGTCGGTCAGCGGCGTGATCGGCGACCATAGCATGGCGCGGGCATGGGAATCGGTGATGCCCTGGATGCCCATGGCGATGCGGGCGACGCTGCCGACGTCGAGGTCCGGATCGTCCAGCCGGCGCCGCACGATCGCCAAGCATTCGCCGATCAGCTCGTCGCGCGGCATGGTGAGCGTATCGAGGCGGCGCTGCTCCTCGGCGATGACCTGGCCCGCATAATCGATAACGGCGACCGAGAGGAAATTGAGCGACAGCACCACCGTTACCACCGCTGCCGCCTCAGGCTTGAGCGCGAGGCCCACCTGTGGCCGGCCGCGCTTCAGAGACGCGGTCTCGCTCGGCTTGCTCTCGGCCAGGATGCCTTCCTGGATCAGGTCGGAAGAGATCGCCGAAATGGTCGAATGGCTGAGCCCGGTGGTCGCGGCGATTTCCGTGCGCGACGGCTGGCCGGCCCGGCGCAGGGCCGAGAGCACCATGGCGCGGTTGCGCCGGCGCAGATCGTCGTGGCGGATTCCGACCGACATTTTTTCTCCTCCCAGTCAGCGCGGCCTCTCGATCATGCACAGGACCCGGCGACGCGCCAGATCGATTCACCCGGACGCCGGCACCCGAACCGTCCGGGTTTTTACAAGTTTCGGTGGACGCGGGCTGCGCCTCCTCCGAACTGTTCCCCGATAGTGGCAGAAGCGGTCGGCACTGTCATTATTTATTACGGGTCTCGAAAAAAAGTACGCGACACGTCAAAAACCGTCAGAATTGCAGTTGACAGCGCCCTAGCCTTGGATCAGTATTTTTTCGAGGCTCGAAAAAAAGCCTTTGCATGGTCTTCGGGCCAATCTGGGTCGCGCCGCGAGGGGCGCAGGGAGGATATCATGAAGAGATTCGCAGCCGCCATGCTGGCGGGGGTCGTCATGTCGTTGACGTTGGCGTCGGTCGCCGAGGCGAAGGACAAGGTGATCGGCGTCTCGTGGTCCAATTTCCAGGAAGAGCGCTGGAAGACCGACGAAGCGGCGATGAAGAAGGCGATCGAGGCCGCCGGCGACAAGTACATATCCGCCGACGCACAGTCCAATCCAGGCAAGCAGCTGACCGACGTCGAAAGCCTGATCTCGCAGGGCGCCAATGCGTTGATCATCCTGGCGCAGGACGCCTCGGCGATCGGGCCGGCGGTGCAGAAGGCACTCGACGAAGGCATTCCGGTCGTCGGCTACGACCGCCTGATCGAAAACAAGGACGTGTTTTATCTGACCTTCGACAACAAGGAAGTCGGCCGCATGCAGGCCCGCGAGGTGTTCAAGGCCAAGCCCGAGGGCAATTACGTCTTTATCAAGGGCTCGGGCGCCGACCCGAATGCCGATTTCCTGTTCTCCGGCTCGATGGAAGTGCTGAAGGAAGCCATCGACAGCGGCAAGATCAAGAATGTCGGCGAGGCCTATACCGACGGCTGGCTGCCCGCCAACGCGCAGAAGAACATGGAGCAGTTCCTGACCGCCAACGACAACAAGGTCGACGCGGTGGTGGCGGCCAATGACGGCACCGCCGGCGGCGTCGTCGCGGCGCTGACGGCGCAAGGGCTGGCCGGCACCGTTCCGGTCTCGGGCCAGGACGGCGACCATGCCGCGCTCAACCGCATCGCGCTCGGCACCCAGACGGTGTCGGTGTGGAAGGACGCGCGCGAGCTCGGCAAGCACGCCGCCGAGATCGCCTCGCAGCTCGCCGACGGCAAGAAGATGACCGACATCGCGGGCGCCAAGGACTTCACGACGCCTGGCGGCAACACCGTCAAGTCGCTGTTCCTGACCCCGGTCGCAATCACCAAGGATAATCTCAACCTCGTCATCGACGCGGGTTGGATCAAGAAGGATGAAGTCTGCGCGGGCGTTGCCGCCGGCAGCGTCGCGGTCTGCAACTAAGCTGGCCGTCAGGTTCAAACGCAGCGCCGCGGCCCAACGGCCGCGGCGTTTCTCCAAAGGCTTTCGGGCGTACTGAAGCCGGAGACCATTGGGGCAGTTCACTGTCCGGCAGGATCGCCGAACTGCTCCAGCCGTTTGTTTCCGCGCAATTCCAGGCGGCTACGCACTTTTTCCTGGAATTGCTCTAGCATCGTGGTCCGGCATCCGCGCCAGACGGCAAGCCGGTGGGAGGAGATCATGACCGACACGACCTCTGATACGCCGGCAAACCCGGCGGCGGATCGCGCGCGGGCTTCCGAACTGAGCACCGTCGGGCGCTTCCTCAAGGCGACCGAGCTCGACACCCGCATGCTCGGCATGGTCGGTGCGCTGCTGATCATCTGGATCGGCCTGCATGTCATCTCGAGCCTGCGGCTCGGCGTCAATCCGCTCGATTTCGACAGCCGAACGTTCCTGACGCCGCGCAACCTGTGGAACCTGTCGGTGCAGACCTCGGCCGTGGCCATCATGGCTTCCGGCATGGTGCTGGTCATCGTCATGCGCAACATCGACCTCTCCGTCGGATCCGCCGAGGGTTTGATCGGCATGGTGATGGGCTTTGCCCAAGTGCATTTCCTGGTGCGAATGGTTGGGCTCGAGCTTGGCAATCCCTGGATCTGGGTGCTGGCACTGTTGATCGGCCTGGCGCTCGGCCTGCTGATCGGCGCCTTCCAGGGCTTCGTCATCGCCTATCTCGAAGTGCCGGCCTTCATCGTGACGCTTGGCGGGCTGCTGGTCTGGCGCGGTGCTGCCTGGTGGGTCACCAGCGGCCAGACGGTGGCGCCGCTCGACGCCACCTTCCAGCTGATGGGCGGCGGACCGGCCGGCTCGATCGGCGCCAAATGGAGCTGGATCGTCGGGATCGTCGCCTGCGTTGCCGTGGTGTTTGCGCTGTTCAACGGCAGGGTGCAGCGCAAGCGCTTCCGTTTCCCGCTGCGTCCGATCTGGGCCGAGACGCTGCTCGGCGCGGTCACCTGCGCAGTCATCATGGGCGCGGTGTGGCTGGCCAATTCCTATCCGTGGCCGGTCGGCATCGTGAACCGCTATGCCGCCGCCAAAAACCTCACCGTCCCCGAAGGCGGCCTGTTCATTGCCCACGGCATCGCCATTCCGGTGCTGATGGCCATCGCCGTCGGCCTCGTCATGACTTTCATCACCAAGCGTACTCGCTTCGGCCGCTATGTCTTTGCCATCGGCGGCAATCCGGAAGCGGCCAACCTTGCCGGCATCAACACGCGCTGGATCACCATGAAGGTGTTCATGATCATGGGCGTGCTGGCGACGATCGCCGCGGCGATCTCGTCGGCGCGGCAGAATTCATCGACCAATGCGCTCGGCACGCTGGACGAGCTCCTGGTCATCGCCGCGGCGGTGATCGGCGGCACCTCGCTCGCCGGCGGCTCGGGAACCGTGCTCGGCGCTATGCTTGGGGCGCTGCTGATGCAGTCGCTGCAGTCCGGCATGGTGCTCCTCGGCGTCGATTCGCCGCTGCAAAGCATCGTCGTCGGCGCCGTGCTGGTCATCGCGGTCTGGCTCGACACCATCTACCGCAAGCGGGTGTGAGGAGGCAGCATCATGGCAGACAAGAACGCTCCCGCCGGCGCCGCGCTGGTCGACATGCGCAACATCTCGATCGCCTTCGGCGGCATTCGCGCCGTCGACGACGCCTCCATCGATCTCTTCCCCGGCGAAGTGGTGGCGCTGCTCGGCCATAACGGTGCCGGCAAGTCGACGCTGATCAAGATACTGTCCGGCGCCTACAAGCGCGATGCCGGGCAGATCTTCGTCAACGGCGAGGAGGCAGCAATCTCCAACCCGCGCGACGCCAAGAAATACGGCATCGAGACGATCTATCAGACGCTGGCGCTTGCCGACAATGTCGACGCCGCCGCCAATCTGTTCCTCGGCCGCGAGTTGATGACCGCCTGGGGCACGCTCGACGACGTCGCCATGGAGGCCGAAGCGCGCAAGGTGATGGGCCGGCTCAATCCGCGCTTCCAGCGCTTCAAGGAGCCGGTGATCAAGCTGTCCGGCGGACAGAGGCAGTCGGTGGCGATCGCGCGCGCGATCCTGTTCAACGCGCGAATCCTGATCATGGACGAGCCGACGGCAGCGCTCGGCCCTCAGGAGACGGCCCAGGTCGGCGAACTGGTGCGGCAGCTCAAGGCCGACGGCATCGGCATCTTCCTGATCAGCCACGACATCCATGACGTGTTCGAGCTGGCGGACAGGGTCTGCGTCATGAAGAACGGCCAGGTCGTGGGCACGGCGCGCACCAGCGACGTGACCCAGGACGAGGTGCTCGGCATGATCATTCTGGGCAAGTGCCCGCCGGGCGCCATGCCAGGCCCGGGAGCGCTGAAAATCGCGGCCTAAGACCATAAATTGGTTGGCTAATTTGCGACTTGTTTGATGAGCCAATCGCGGCGTTGGGTTGGCCTTGCCATTGTATTGGCGCGGAGACTTGCCCATAAAGGTGGCCAACCGTCCATGGGCCGCACCCTGCATTGAAAAAGCTTTTCCCGATCGTCGCCTTCATCGCCGTCGCGCTGATCAGCCTGACGATGGCGGGGTTCGCCTATTTCGCGACCCAGGAGGCGGCGCGCATCAAGTTCGAGGGAACCGCCGACGATGCGCTCAACCGCATTGAGAGCCGCATCGACCTGCATCTGTCGCTGCTGCGCTCGACCGAGGCGCTGTTCGATGCTCGAAACGGCGATATCACACGCGGCGAGTTCAAGGCCTTCCTCACCGCGCTCGACATCGACGACAATTTCGCCGGACTGCGCGGCATCGGCTTCCTGAGGCTGGCCAAGGCCGGCGACGAGGCCACGCTCGAGCGCGACATCCTGCGCGCTCGCGGTTCGGCCCACCCGGTCTATCCGGCCATCACGCAGCAGCAATGGCGCACGCCCATCGTGCTTTTCGAGCCGCTCGATACCTCCAACCAGTCGATCATCGGCTTCGACATGTTCAGCGACCCGGCACGGCGGGCGGCAATCGAGAAGGCCATGGCCGACGACCAGCAGCATGCCAGCGGGCTCGTTCAACTTGGCCAGGGACAAGGGCTGGAGCAGACCTTCCCCGGATTTCTGGTCTTCGTGCGGCTGAACGTGGAAACGGCCCCGGACGTCATCGATGCCAGCCGCTCCTCGACCGCCGGCTTCCTCTACGCCTCCTTCCGCGCACGCGATCTGTTCCAGGTGGCGCTCAGCAAGGCTCCGCTGCTGCCGGTCAACGTCGAAATCTTCGACGGCCAGCCGGGTGCCGGCAATCTCCTGTTCCGGTCGGAGGCGCCGCCGGCCGAATCGCTCGGCGGAAAGCTGCTGGCGCGCCGGGATATCGTCGTGGCCGGCCGACCCTGGACTGTCCTGTTTCGGCCGACGAGCGCTTTCGCGCTGCCTTCCTCGCGCGCCATCCCGGTGATGCTCGGGCTGTTCGGTCTGCTGCTCGCCGGGGCGATTGCCTTGGTGGCCCGCTATCAGGAGCGCGCCTATGAGGCGAAGTCGCTGCTGCATGAGGCGACGGAGAAGAGCCTGCTTGAAAAGGAGCTGATCCTGCAGGAGATGAAGCACCGCATCAAGAACTCGATCACCAGGGTGCTGGCGATCGCGCGGCAGACTGCTTCGCAGGCCACCGACGTGAAGGAGTTCTCGGCATCATTCTCGGCGCGGCTGCAGGCGATGGCTGCCTCGCAGGATATGCTGACACGCTCGCGCTGGCAGAAGGCGGACCTCGGCGACCTGCTGCGCACCGAGCTCGGGCAGGTGTTCGGCAAAGAGCTTTCCGAAGGCATATTGTCGGGGCCGGAAGTGCTGCTTGACGAGACGACGACGCAAGCGCTCGGCCTGACCTTTCACGAGCTTGCCACCAACGCGCTGAAATATGGCGAGGCCGGCAACTCGGTGGGCGCCCTGAAGGTCGAGTGGCGGGTCGAAGGACGTGGCCGGGAGCGGACGCTGGTGCTCGATTGGCGCGAGGCCGGGCAGAAGAAACTGGAGCCGCCGGCAAAGACCGGTTTCGGCACCAAGCTGATCGATCTCAATGTCACGCGCGAATTGCGCGGTACGATCAAGCGCGACTACCGGGCCGACGGGCTTAAGGTGGAAATAAGGATCCCGCTCACCGGATGAGCAGCGCCGGTGCGGCGGCGGGCCCGTTCAGGCAAAGAAATGGAGGCCGGCAGGCCGGCCTTCATTGGATCGCTCTGTCGCGAGATCAGTTGCAGCGCGCAGTGTAGGTCGTGCCGTTACGGTAGCGATATACGCACTGGCCATTGCGCAGGTTGCGGACTAGGAGGCCGGACCCGGCGCCCACAGCCGCGCCGATCAGCGCGCCCCTGCCGCCGCCGACCAGGCCGCCGACGCCGGCGCCGATCAGGCCGCCCCCGACGACATCCTGCTCGGTCGTGGTGCAGCCGCTGACGGCGACCACGGCAACCATGGCAATGATCATTTTCCGCATAAATAGCTCCTCGCTTTTGTCCTCACTTTTGGCAGTGCCAACCGCCGTTTAGCACGAAAAACGGGCTTTGCCTGCCCGATCTTATTATTGCTGAAGAGAGTGTTTTACGGGCGTGCGCCGTTTGACGCGACAAGCGCGCCGGCAATTTCCAGCGACGCGACTAGCCTGCCGTCGGGACGCACGGTCCACAGCAGTTGATCGTAGTCGTCTTCAAGCGCTGGATCGACGGCAAGGCACTCGCCCTTAACACGCGGGGTGCGCCCCTGCAGGTCGCCCAGCGCAAACGGCCGTTCGGCGATGCAAGCCTCGAAAGTCTCGAAGACGCTGACCGGCACCGACAGTTCGCGGCAATCGGTCATGGTGTCCGAGCAGCCAATGACGAGGAGCAAGGCGGCGATGTGTTCCACGGGTCGAATCCTCCCGCCGCAAAGAACGATTGTTGCCGCTCAAAAGTTCCTGCTCGGCGGAGTCGGCGCGCAATGGCGCGTGCCTTGGCGCCGGCCGGCTGCTCGATTGGAAAGATCAGGCCAGTTGCCAGGCCATCGCCAGCACGAGAGCAGCAACAAGCGCGACGGCGCCGAGGCGAAGCGATGGATGGGAGGAACGGGGCGAGGGCGGTGCTTCGGCGTCCTGGAAGCCGCCCATCGAGACGCGGGCGGCCCGCTCCAGCCTGTTCATATCGGCAATCATCATTCGGTTCCTCCCAAATCGCGGTGTGATTGCGCGGCTGGGTTTGATGCGTCGCGAGCGGTTCAGCTCCTCACGGGATCGCCGATCCACTCCAAGGTTTACGCAACTCGGAAGGGCATTACGCGCTATCCTGGAGTTGCTTCTGCCGGGGAACACAATCGGATTTTATGGTGAACAGCAGGTTAAACGCCTCTCCGGCGGCTGACCGTTGCCCCGGGACGTGGTTGTCATTCTATCTCGAAATTGCCGCGCGGGATGGTCAGGCGATATTCGAGACGATCGTCGTCGATATCGAGACTGGCGGAGCCGTTCAGCGACGTCGGCACGACGCGTTCGAGGGCGACGCTGCCAAAACGATTTTCGGTGCGCCGACCGGCGCCGATCCTTTCTGTCCAAATCAGCAAAAGGCCAGGCGAAGTCTCGCTGCCGGCCGCGATCCTGGCGCTTACCCTGATCCGTCCGTCAGGCTGCGACAGGGCGCCGTAGCTTACCGAATTCACGGCCAGCTCGTGCATGGCCAGTCCGATATGAAGGGCAGCGTTCGGATTGAGGTAAGGGTTCTCCCCATCGAAACGCAGGCTGCGACTTGGATCGGCGCTATAGCGGCCGACCTGGCCGGACACGAGCTCACGAAGCGCCGCTCCCCGCCAGTTGGAGGATGTCACCAGATCCTGAGACGAGGCGAGCGACTGGATGCGGCCGCGAAAGTGCGTCAGGAAATCGCCGAGCGTCTCCGAGTAGCGTCCGGTCTGGGTGGCTATGCTCTGGATGATGGCCAGAAGATTCTTCGAGCGATGGCTGACCTCTCGCAGGAGCGTCTTCAGCGTCTGCTCGCGGCGCTTCTGCTCCGTCGTCTCGACCATGGTGGTGACGACGCCCTGAACCTCGCCGGAGTCGCTGCGATCGGCATCGATCCAGACATGGAACCAGCGCACGCCGTCACTGTCGGAAATGCCGAGCTCGAGGCGATCCGGGTTGCCGGTTTCAATCACCTTGCGCTTGGCTGCGCCTATGCGCTCGGACTGCGCGGGGGAAAGCACATCCTTGCCCTCGGCCGTCTCGCACGCCCACGGGGCGCGCATGTTGCGCGCCCAGACGGTCTTCATTTCACGATCCTGGTAGAGGACCGAAATTCCAGCATTGTGGAGCGCGTGGAGCAGCGCGCGCCCCACCTGCATCCCGCTTTCCGCCGGATGCATCGCGATTACTTCGTCGCTGCGCTCTTGCGTATAGTCCTTCTCTGAGGCCTTGGAACGCATTCGATACTTCCCGCATCCAGGCGCGAACGGCTTACGAGGATTGCTGCCCCGGTGTTGACCTACTGACACTTACGCTGCCCAAAAGCGGTCCGCCGGACGACATCCTTTTGGGGACATCGCCCGGCGGTGGCTGGAAACCGTTTGAGGGGTGCGGCTTCCAGTGTTCGGCACTGCCCCTGGTCAGGTTCTCCTGACGAGGCCGGCGATGAGTGAGATCACCAGGAAAGCAAGGAAGACGAAGAACAATATCTGCGCGATGCCAGCCGACGTGCCGGCGATGCCGCCGAACCCAAGCGCGCCGGCGATGATCGCGACCACAAGAAAAACGAGCGCCCAGTACAGCATGATATCTCTCCTTCTAACGTCCTGGAAAAAACGTGGTTGGATGGCGTTTGTTCCACCATTTGTGGAAAAAGACGATCCCCTGAAAACGCTTCACGAATGGGACTCCGCGCCGCATCCTGCGAGGCGCTGGCGCCTCGCATGAGAGCTCAATGATCGGACATGCGGTCAGGCCGCGGCTTTCGCTTGGCGGTCGAAGAACAGCGCCTGACTGATCAAGGCCTTCACCATGTCTGGGTTGAACGGCTTGGTCACCAGAAACGCCGGTTCGGGACGCTCGCCGGTCAATAGGCGCTCAGGGAAAGCGGTGATGAAGATCACCGGCACCGGCGTCGAGGACAAGATCTCATTAACGGCCTCTATGCCCGAGCTGCCATCGGCGAGCTGGATGTCGGCCAGCACCATTTTCGGACGCGTCTTGCCGAAAACGGCGACCGCCTCGGCGTGCGTGCGGGCGGTGCCGACAACGCGATGGCCGAGGCTTTCGACCATTTCCTCGATGTCCATGGCGATCAGCGGCTCGTCCTCGATGATCAGCACGTCGGTCGCGACCTGGCGGGAAATCTCGCTGCTTGCCTGGGCAAGCAATTCGGAGAACTCCTGTTCGTCGGCATCGAGGATTTCCGCGGCTTCATCCTCGCTGAAACCCTCTACGGCGACCAGCAGGAAAGCTTGCCTCGGCCGCGGCGCGATTGCGTTGAGATTGGCGGCCGCCCGCTGCTCCCAAGCTGTCTGCGCATGCTCTTGCGGCACGCGGATCGCAATCGAAGTGAAAAGCCTGGCAAAGACCTTGTACAGCGCAATGCGATCGCTCGATGCCTTGGGGAAAACTTCGGTGTCGGCGATGATGGCCTCCAGCATCGCAGCAACCAGGGCGTCACCGCTTTCCTGCGATCCCGACACGGCGCGCGAGAAACGGCGGAGGAAAGGCAGGTGAGGAGCGATGGTTGCGGACAGGCTCATATTTGACGTCTCCCTCAGATGACGTTGTTGCATTGCAAAGGCTAGACTCACTGGAAGTCCCGGCAAAACCAACGTCGGCTTTCTGAAAAAGTTCCGCCGGGCAGGGAACTAAATTAGGAAGCGGGCGTTTCCGGCTTTGGGATGGGCAACCAGACAAGGGTGCCGCTTGCGTCGTGATCTATAGTTTTAAAGCGGTTTCAGGTGCTGGGACTTAGGGCAAACATGAAAGAAATGTCAAAGAATGCAATAACTGGCGCCCCGAGCAGGCACCGGAACGGGGGTAGCAGTCCGCTCGGACCGAACTCCGAAATCGCCCGCAAACTCAAGCAATATTACGACGAGCTGGTCTCCGATCAGGTGCCGCATCGATTCGCTCAGTTGCTCAGCCAGCTGGAAAAGGCCGAACCCGCCGAGAAAAAGGACTGAGACATGGCGGCGGTCTCCCAGAGCTTCAAGACCGAGCTGCTCGGCGCGATCCCAAGCCTGCGCGCCTTTGCGGTGTCGCTGACGCAGAATGCCGACAAGGCGGACGACCTCGTCCAGGAAACTCTGGTCAAGGCGTGGGACAAACATGAGAGTTTCCAGCCGGGCACCAACCTCAAGGCCTGGCTGTTCACGATCCTGCGCAACGAATTCTATTCGCAGATGCGCAAGCGCGGCCGCGAGGTGCAGGACAGCGACGGCATCATGACCGCCAGGCTCGCCGTCCACCCGGCCCAGCATGGCCAGCTCGACCTCAAGGATTTCCGCGGCGCGCTGGAGCAGCTGCCGGAGGATCAGCGCGAAGCCATTATCCTGATCGGCGCGTCCGGCTTTTCCTACGAAGAGGCGGCGGAGATCTGCGGCTGCGCGGTGGGCACGATCAAGAGCCGGGTCAGCCGCGCGCGCGCCCGGCTGCAGGACATCCTGAAGATTTCTGGCGAGGACGAATACGGCCCCGACGCGATCTCGGCGCAGGTGACAGGATCAAACGCCGCCTGACACCGACCTCCGGCTCTTCGACGCTACCTCGTCACGCCGCTTTCGCGCGCCTGCAGGCGAGCGCCAGGGCCTGGATCAGATCGTCTCCCGAGTAGGGCTTGGTGACCAGCTTAATCTCGGGAAAAGAGCCTTCGAGATCCTCGGCGTCGGAGTAGCCGGACGCGAAGACGAATGGAATGCCCGCGCTGCGCAGCCGCTCGGCGAAGTCGAGTGTCGAGGTGCCGCCGAGCATCAGGTCGACGATAGCGGCGTCGAACCACGAAAACCCATCCCGCAGGTCGATTTCAGCCAGGTCCCCAACAATCGTGACCTCGGCTGCCCCTTGGTCGCGGCATAGTTGCTCGACATCCATCGCTATCAAGAATTCGTCTTCCAAGACCAGGATGCGCAATCCGTCTAGCAATGGGGGCACGTGGCGGCGACTCCTATAAGGCTTCAGTCATGCGCGGTATTCGGCGCTCTGTCATTTAAAAAAGACATGACCGGCGATGCATTGCGTGAGCGGCGGAACCTCGGTCCGGGTGAAGCGTTTGTATTCGCCCGATCGGGGCAGGGGTTTCGAAGAGGGGTCGAAATGTCCGGCCAGAGCGCATATTCCCTTGCCACCCGCCAATATCCTTGCGGCAAGTGTCCGCTGCGGCCGCTGCCAGTCTTTCGCGAATTCGAGAGTCAGGAGCTGTTGTTCGTCAGCGGGTTCAAGAAAGGAGAGCTTGCGGTCGACAAGGGGGCGACCGTGCTGGTCGAAGGCAGCCACAGCGCGCATCTCTACACCATACTTTCAGGCTGGGCATTCCGCTACAAGCTGTTGCGCGACGGGCGGCGGCAAATCCTCAACTATTCCATGCCCGGCGATCTCATCGGCCTGCAAGGCAGCCTAATGGGCGAGATGCAGCATTCCGTCGAGGCCTTGTCGCCGATGCTGCTGTGCGTCTTCGAGCGCGACCAATTGCACGAGCTTTACCGCAACTACCCGGGCCTGGCCTATGACATCACCTGGATGGCGTCGCGCGAGGAGCGCATGCTCGATGAAAACCTGCTGAGCATCGGTCGCCGTTCCGCGCTGGAGCGCACCGCCTATCTTGTCGCCTTCATCTCCAGCCGTGCCCGGGGCGCAGGCCTTAACGGCAAGCGGCCGGTGCAGATCCCGATCACGCAGCAGCATATCGCCGATACGCTCGGCCTGTCGCTAGTGCATACCAACAAGACGATCCGCAAGCTGATGGACCGTAAGCTGATCATTTGGCGTGACGGTGGTTGCGAGGTTATCAGCCATGAGGGGCTGACGGAGTTGGCCGGCTGGCAAGGTTTGGGTGAGGAGCGCAGACCGCTCATCTGACGACGACCGGCAGAACGGAACCCCGGTCTCGGCCAAGCGTTGAAATGGAAGCAAACTTAAGGAGTTACGCAATGGCGACCGCCGCAGGCAGATCCGCAACAGATACTCCCCCCAGCGCCGACCTCGAAGCCGACATCCGGCAGTTGAAGGCCGATATCGAAGAGCTCACCAGGCAATTGGCCAAGACCCGGGACGACAGTTACGGGGCAGCGCGCCGCGCGGCCGCCGAAGGCGTCGAGCAGCTGCGCGCGCACGGCGAGGCAGCGTTCGAAAGCATGCGCGGAAGCGCTCAGGATTTGGAAGCGCAGTTGATAGCCAGCGTTCGCGAAAAGCCGGTGACGTCGCTGGCGATTGCGGCGGGAGTAGGCTTCCTGTTCGCGCTGCTGTCGCGCCGCTAGCAGCCCTCATATGGGGACGCTGGTTTCGCTTATTTCCGGCCTTGCTTCCGGCGAGGCGGTGGCGGCCTTGCAAAGAGCGCGGCTGACCGCAATCCTCTACGGACTTGCCGGTGTTTTTGCCCTGTGCGGCGTCGGTTTCCTCATCGGCGCGGCCTATATCTGGCTGGCGGCGCGCTACGGGCCGCTAGCGACCAGCCTCGGCTTCGGCATCGGCTTCCTGGTGATCGCCGGGCTGATTGTCGTGATCCACAAGCTCACAACCAGCATGCGGGCGCGGCGGCGCGCGCGAAGGCGAAAGGCCGACATGACGGCGGTTGGCGTTACCGCGGCGCTCGCTCTGCTCCCGGCGCTCGCGAAAAGCAAGGGCGGCCTGGGGACGCTTCTCGCGCCCGCGATCGCGCTCGCCGCCTACGCCATCTACCGCGAGAACGTGAAGGCTGGGCCTCGAGACAAGGATCGGAGGGAAGCGGCATAGGCGCGGGAAGCCGGTCGGGGCGGCCGACCGTGCCGGAT
>NZ_RZSF01000139.1:0-16343 GCF_004023325.1 Mesorhizobium sp. M1A.F.Ca.ET.072.01.1.1
GCTGTATTCTTACCGTGGTACCCTGGGGGCTTCGGTCAGGTACCCGTGAACCATGGGCAGACGCCTTTATATGCCCAGTTGGACAGGGAGCTCATGCCGCCGGAGACGGCGCAAGTAGTTTGATGCACATTTCCGAGACTTCGACACGCTTTCCTTCTGCTGAGGTCTGGGAAGCGAGAAATCCCTGGCTTTTTGAGAAGGTTGAACTAGCACAGGATTCCGGTGGCGCTGGTCGCTATCGCGGCGGTCTTGGCCTTGACATCAGCTTTCGAGCACTTGAGGACTCGTGGGTTACGAGCGTGATCGAGCGGACGAAGAACCCGCCTTGGGGTCTCGCAGGCGGAGACACAGGGCGGCCAAACCGCGCAGTGCTTCGCCTACCAGACGGACGAACTAAGGAGATTGGAAAGGCGACGCGCGTAGAGGTTCCAAAGGACGCGATTTTCGAAATCCAATGTGGGGGTGGTGGAGGATATGGACCGGCATCGGAGCGGGAAGCGGAGGCTGTTAGGGTCGATGTTAGAGAGGGTTACATCAGCGATGGTCATGCGCGAAGACACTATGGACATGTCTTGCCCGCCTAGCACAACACGGCGAGGTTTTTGAGAGGGGCACAAGGAACGCGCTGGCCTTTCCTGCCTAAGTACCGGTATCGACAGTAACGCATCGCGACCAGAGCTGTAATGCAGATAAATGATAATTTCTCAAGCAAAGCTCTAAGCAATGCCTTCAATGCGACGAGGTAATGCGCTACTGGCGACCCTTTTCCGAAGGCGATGAGAATACAGACTTAAACCTAACCTGATGGGAGTGAGGTAGGAGCGATGAAAAAGAGCGAAAAAGAGCTGTGGGAACTGAGAGTAGCCAATGCACAACGTAACGTGATCAACCGGCGACGATTCCACTCGATGGCTGGCGGGCTCGTTGCACTGTCGCTGGGAGGATTGGGATCGGCATGGGCCAGCGGCCAGGCGGTCAAGCAACTGACCAGCGGCACCATCACGTTAGGCGGTTGGCCCGACTGGATTGGAAAGGACAACATTCCCGACTTTCGGAAGGCATATCCTGACGCGGACGTCCGATTGGCGTCAATCCCTGGCGAGGAGGACCGGATCGCAAAGCTCGCGACGGATCCCGCGGCGGTGGACATAATGTTGCTCGTCGAGAACGACGTTCAGCGCCTCATCGACTTGGGCGTGTCGGCTCCAGTTGATCTGGGCGCAGTGCCGAACTACGCCAACATCGACGAGGCCTTTAAAGTCGGCTATGCGGCGGCATCGCAGCCCCGCTGCGTCACGACTGACTACGGCAAAACGGGATTCGGCTACCGCCGCGACATCGTCAAAGAGGATTTGAAATCGTGGGCCGATGTCTGGAAGGTGGCAGAAAAATATAAGGGCAAGATCACATTCCTCAACCAGCCGCAATTTGTCATCGGGACAGGGCTCATCGTCAACGGCGACTCGATCTCGTCGACGGACGGTAGCACTGTGAGGCGCGCCGCCGACAAGATCATCGAGATTAAGCCCTATTTGAAGCGGTTCGTAGACACGGACATTTCGAAGGGGTTGGTCGACGATTCAGTGGCGATCGCGATGAGCTGGGACTATGATATTTATTTGGCCCAACAGGAGAATGAGAACATCGTTTGGGTCGCGCCCGAGGATGGCATATACGGCTATCTCGATGTCTGGGCTCCCGTCAACACGTCCGAGCGGCTGCCAGTTGTCTGGAAGTTCTTCGACTTCTTCTTTCAGCCGCGCCAATATGCAAACTTCGTCAACACGCTGGGGACCGCGGCCTGCATGGAGGCTAGCAAGCCGTTCATTGACAAGCGGATGGCGAATTCGGAAATACTCAATCCGTCCAAGGAAGTGCTCAAGCGGGTGCAGTATCCGAAACCACTGGGGGAGGGTCAACGGATCTGGGATCGCGAATGGCTGCGTATTCAAGCCGCCTGACATCGAACGAGGATTCCGCGAATGGGAAAACGTCCAGACCGAACAACGCCCAACGAGTATGCTGATGCTCCTGTTGGCAGGGAAACACCGTCTTCGGCGCGTTGGCAAAACTTGCTGCCACGCTCAGTTCGGTCTGGATTTTCGATGAAGCGGCCGCAACTCTCCGGCTTGTCGCGCGGCTTGGTTTCCTTGCCAAATCTGGTCTGGGTACTGTTGTTCTTCCTCGTACCTAGCGCGCTGATGATCCTGTATTCGTTCGCTACGCAGGATACATTGACTGCCAAGATATCCTTTGGCTGGACTTTGGAAAGTTACGAGCGGTTTAACGACTCCATCATTTTGCAGGCCCTGGTTCGGTCTCTCTGGATCTCCGGGGCTGCAACGTTTATTTGCCTGTTGATGGCATATCCGCTAGCATATTTTCTCGCTTTTCGAGCGGGCCGGTTCAAGCCGTACCTTGTTACGATGGTAATAATCCCCTTCCTCACCTCATTCGTTATTCGAACTTATGCTTGGGTTGGCATTCTCGATACTAACGGGATTCTAAATGATGCCCTAATCTCACTTGGAGTGCTGGATAGACCTTTAGACCTACTTTTCAGCCCTTCTGCTATTATCATAGGCATCGTTTATAACTATCTCCCGCTAATGGTTCTGACCCTCTTCGTAGTTCTGGATCGTATACATCCTCATGTGCTTGAAGCAGCGCGTGACCTAGGCGCAAGCAGCATATCCACTTTCCGCAGGGTCGTTTTCCCTCAAGGCTTACCGGGGATGATCGCGGGAATCATCGTAGTTGGAGCACCCGCCACCGGTGAGTACGTCATTCCCACCATTCTCGGTGGCGGCAAGACGCTTATGTACGGCAACGTTATCGCCAACCAGTTCGGTCGCAGCTTCGAATGGCCCTACGGCGCAGCGCTCTCGGTCATCCTGGTAGGCCTACTCTTAGCTGCGATTGGACTCTGCATTAGGGTCGCCGGGCGCATCGAGCTTGAGAGGATGCCGTTGTGACCCGTGCGCTGCGACAGGTACCACTCTACAGCTTCGTGATCCTAGTCTACATGTTCCTGTTCGTTCCCATTGTTCTTGTCATTGCGAACTCCGTTAATGGCGACGCCAACATGGCAGAGTGGGGAGGGTTGACAACTCGCTGGTTCAAGCAAATGTTTGAGGACGACGTGGTCCTCGAGGCGATCCGCAACAGCCTCCTCATCGCGACAGCCACTACAGCGATCTCGACCGCAACCGGAACACTAGCCGCGATTGGGCTCCGGCGTGCGGGTTGGACCGTCCGCGCCGTCACCAACGCCTCGACTTACTCGCGACTGCTTATGCCAGAACTCGTTCTCGTAGTTGGCTTGCTTGTGACGTTCCAGGCCGTGAACTGGCCACGCGGGTTTGGCACCGTCGTCATTGGACACGCCAGCCTCTACACTGCTTATGTGATCATGATCGTGAGCGCTCGGTTGGCACGCCGCGACCCATATATCGAGGAGGCTGCCCGTGACTTGGGCGCAACCGCCGCGCGTGCCCTCATTCGGGTGACTCTTCCGGAGGCAATGCCCGCGATTCTGACCGCTAGCCTGCTGGTGTTCGCGTTTTCCATGGACAACGTCATTACGTCTCTCTTCCTTTCCTCTGACCTTAACACGCTACCGCTCGTGCTCTTCTCGTTGATGCGCACGAAAATCACTCCTGAGGTGAACGCGATTGCGACATTCATGATTGCGCTTTCGACGCTGGTCATCCTGCTTGGCCTATCTTCCTACTATTGGCTGCGCTCCGCGCGGAAGCACCGGAGTATGGGTCGCGATCAGGGGGCCAGGTCATGAGTACAGTGATCTCGCGCATAAACGCCGGCGCCGTCGTCCAAGCTCCTGCTGTTTCCAGGCAGGACTTCCTCGAACTCCGCAGCCTGTCTAAGTCGTTTGGCTCTGCGCACGCGATCGACGCAGTCGACCTGTCGCTCGCGCAGGGGGAGTTCTTCTCAATACTGGGTCCCAGCGGGTGCGGAAAGACAACGACGCTGCGCCTCATCGCTGGCTTCGAACGACCGCGGAGCGGGCGAATCCTCCTTGAGGGGCGCGACATCACCGACCAACCACCCGAAAAGCGACCGATCAATACCGTCTTCCAGAGTTACGCGCTTTTCGCGCATCTCGACGTTGCAGAGAACGTTGCCTTCGGACTGCGAGAGGACGGGGTGCCCAAGAAAGAGCGGCTTGAACGGGTAAACGAGGCCCTCTCGCTGGTACGGCTGGAGGAATTTGCATCGCGACGCCCGAACGAGCTCTCGGGCGGTCAGCAACAGCGCGTTGCGCTAGCGCGAGCCGTTGTGAAGCGTCCGCGCATCCTGCTGCTCGACGAGCCGCTCGGGGCACTCGATCTGCAACTCCGCAAGACTATGCAGATAGAGCTTAAGGCGCTCCAGGAGCGGCTCGGTATGACATTTGTCTACGTAACCCACGATCAAGAGGAAGCCTTGACCATGTCCGATCGGATCGCGGTGATGCGAGGTGGACGTGTATGCCAATTGGGATCCCCGGAGGACATTTACGACCGCCCAACAACTCGCTACGTAGCCGACTTTATCGGCGCGTCAAACTGCCTCCCAGTAACTGTTGCGCATGGAACACGCGAATACTCCACCGCGCACGGCATGCGAGGCCCACTACCGGATGTTCCTGACCTCCCTCAGGGTGAACGAGCGTATCTCGTCATCCGACCTGAATGTTGCCAACTTGAGCCCGCCGCGGGTACGGGTCTGCTGGGGAGCGTGACCGAGGTACTATTCAAGGGGATGTATCGCTCTTACCACGTGCGCGTTGAGGACGGTACGACCTTCACAGTTGCGGCCCCCCACCGGCCCAGCGAGTCTCGACCATGGACCGTAGGCGATCAGGTGAGAGTGAGTTGGCCCGTTAATGAGTCTTGGTTGGCCACTGATTAGTCGTGATCGGCGAGGGTGCTGTCGACGCAGGCAAGGCCATAGACGCGAGTGGAGCTGATTGCATCGTGTTAACGCACTGCGCAGCGCTGCTTAGGTCGTTCAAATCTAGAAGCTGATGTCAGCCGGCGCACGTTCAGAGGGCGCACGTACCGCCGCCAGGGTGATCATCGTTCACACAGTCGCCTTTGCCCTTGCCCCTTCGCCTCCCAAGGCAATCAGGCTGCCGTCGAGCAAGTCTCGGCGGCAGCCGCCCCGGGGTGTCGGCAGGATGAGCATGGCCTATTGATTTCCAGATCCATTTTTCTGACTAAGCGATGCGCCAATGCACCTTGCAATGAGCCAATGAAATGGTGCTTTCGCGCCGTGACATCGGATCCTTCATGGAGCGATTTGGTCGCCGAGCTCAGCGGGACCGAGGATCGTGCGGCGATGCCCGGGCGCTCGAGGCAAACGGAGGCTGTGGAGTTGCGTCGAGAAGGTGCGTTGGCTCCAAATCGGGCGATGGCGACTGTCGCGAGCATCGACGTCAGGGTTTGCTCCGAGGTCGAACGCGCCTGTCGCCGAGGTCCGGACCCGGCCGGCAAGATCGTTGTGGCCTTTCAGTCCGGCGCGCGGATCAACGGGCGCGTCGATCCGACAACGCTGCGTCTCATTCTGGCGGAGTTGACCAAGTGATCAAAGCGGTACCGGCCCAACAAGATTGTCGATCCGTCTGGCCGGCAAGGGTCAAGCGACCGTCCATTGCCAGCAAGAGATCGTCCACCCACCACGGAGGCTACGATCCGCTGAACATGCCTTCTAAGTAGCACGCCGCTCCAAGGGGTGACGAGGTAGTCGTGGCGAGATTGAAGCGCGGGGTGACGACAAGAGACTTCATCAACGGTGCTCTCAAGAGAGCGGCGAGAACACGCAAATCAACGGCGTATAAATGAAACTCACCGTTGGTGCGCGCCCGTATAGATAATATTGACGAGTGGAATAGCGGCCTGCGGGCGAAGCAGCTCGGGCTCCCCATAAAATGGTAAAGTAAGAGCGATATTCATCAGGAGAATTGGTCCGATGCATCAATAATGCTTTGATCCTGCCCCTGCTGCATGGGCAATTGCGGCAGGGAATTTCGGGCTGACGTCTACCAAATCTTGAAAGGTTAGGCCGATGGGCACGGTGGTGAGCGCTGACGCAGATGCAGTTTCGTCCGCGACGTTCGCTCCACTTAAGAACGCGACGTTTCGTGCAGTTTGGCTCGCCGCGCAGGTGTCTAGCCTGGGTTGGCTTTTTCAGACCGTGGCGGTCAGCTGGCTTATGGCAACCATCTCGAGGTCAGACGTGATGGTAGCGCTCGTGCAGGCTTCCACGACGCTGCCGGTCTTCCTGTTGTCGATCTTTGCCGGCGCTATTGCCGACAATTTCAGCCGTCGTCACGTCATGGCGATCGGCTGGTGCGTGATAGCATTGTCATCGATCATGCTGACCGTCCTTGTGGGGCTCGGAATTAACAATCCATGGATGGCCCTTGCATGCAGCTGTCTTGCCGGATGCGGTGCCGCCTTCAACGATCCGGCCTGGCACGCGTCGGTCGGCGACATTCTTCGAAAGCGCGAGGTTCCCGCTGCCGTCACACTAATCTTGGGTGGCTACAATGCAATGCTGAGCATCGGGCCGGCGGTCGGCGGCATCATTGTCGCCTTTTTCGGACCGCTGACTGCATTTGCCCTCGCGACGCTGACATATTTCGCGATGCTATGGGTCATAGCTCTCCGCAAATGGAGCGGTCGTTCTTCGCCCCTTCCGCGCGAGTCATTGACGACGGCCATCCATGACGGCGCACGCTTCACGGCACTGTCGGGAGAGATCAAGGCGGCAATCGCACGCGGCACTCTTTTCGGACTGACAAGCATTTCCATCCTTGCGCTGCTGCCTCTTGTCGCCCGCGATCAACTCGGGGGAGGACCAATCGCGTACGGTGTCCTGATGGCCGGATTTGGCGCCGGTGCCTTGTGCGCCGGTATTTCCAACAACGCTCTGAGACGAGCGCTGTCGCAGGAGCGGCTTATCACACTGGCGTGCATCTCCTGCGCGGCCTGCTGCCTGGCTCTTGCTTTCACACCATCGATCGTCGTGGCGACGATTGCCCTGACACTTGGCGGGGCAGGCTGGGTTGTCACCTGGACGGGGCTCGACGTCAGCGTGCAGCTGTCGAGCCCCCGGTGGGTGGTCGGGCGTACGCTTTCGATCTACTCCGCGCTTGCGTCCGGTGGCGTTGCGGCCGGAAGCTGGCTGTGGGGCGTGGTCGCTGAGAACTATTCCCTCATCTTGGCGCTGGAAAGCTCCGCTGGGGCTCTGATGCTGGTGGCCGCCACCGGGCTCCTGCTGCCAATACGTCAATGGAAGGAGTTGGATCAGGATTCACTCGATTTCGAAACCCCGCAACTCGCCCTAGATCTGAAGTCGAGAAGCGGTCCGATCGTGATCAAGATCGAATATGCTGTACCGGAAAACAACCTCGAAGAATTTCTCGACCAGATGCGGGAGCGACGTCGGGTGCAGAGCCGCGCCGGTGCCCGCCACTGGAATCTCCAGCGCGACCTTCAGGAGCCATTGAATTGGACGGAGACGTTTCGCACACCAACCTGGATGGACTATCTTCGCCTTAATCATCGCCTGACATCAGTGGACAAGGAACTGGACCAGCGGCTTCGCGAATTGCATGCCGGCGAGCTTCCGCCACGTCAAAGGCTTGCCATCGAGCGCCCGACAGGTGCGCCCCGCAAGCGCGAACATCCAACGAGTTTCTTTTTTCGGCGCTAATGGTGTCAATGATCGGCGCTTTGTGCCATTTTCGTCTGAAAATGGGATGATACATCAAAGCAGTCTTGCGGTCTCAGTTGGAGCCAAATGACGCTGTGGCGCGCTCCGCGGCCCTACATGTGTCGCTCGTCTAACTTGACGATTGTTTTTTCGCACGACGGCACAATGCCTCAGACCCTCAGACTGTCGTTGCCGAAGCATCACAGTGGATCGCTCGGCGGGTTGCTTATTCCATTTCCCGCAGCCTCAGTCCCATCTCCGACGCGTTGACCGCCTGGAAAAGCCAATGTCACATTACGCGCATGACGGTGGTGTTTCTCGACCCGGAGGACCGCCGGACACCGTATGCGATTGTCCGTCCCCGGGCGGATGGTCCACGACAGAGGTAGCAGCGCCAGGATTGAATCCTGATTTTCCGAAAACAGTTTCGTGCGCCATTGCCATCTCGATCTCTCCCGACAGTTATGAAGGGCCTCCGTCCCGGTTCTCAGCCGGATGCCGTCCGCGAGATTAGCTCACTGCTCACGCGGACATTCTGTTCGTCCTTCGCCGTCCGGGTTACGACATAGGTAAAGTACTTTTCTACACCAAACGCGGCGCCAAGAAACGTTTCCACTACTTCATTGTATCTTTCCATGTTTTTCACAATAAACTTAAGATGATAATCAATAGATCCGGTTACCTCATAACATTCGACCACTTCTGGAATGTCTCGCACTTGGCGCTCAAACTTCGCGTAAGTCTCACGGTTTTGCCTGGCCATTACCACGTGGGCCAAAACGATCTGAATAGCCTGCAGTTTTTCAATTGCTATTTCTGCCGTATAGCGGCGTATTATTCCCGCTTTCTCAAGCTTCTTAACTCGTTGCCAGCAAGGCGAAACGGAAATGCCGACAATGTCGGCGAGCCGCTTCACGGGAAGACGGCCGTCATCCTGGAGCGCCTCAAGGATACGATAGTCGATGCGGTCGAGCTTAATCATGTGTCATCTCTTCTTGAAGCGACCCCAAACGTGATGCCGCATGCCGCTCCGGCTTCCGCCATTGCCCGTTGGACAGGCTCGTCCATCTAGCAACGACGCATCGTCCTATGCCAGTTCAGGTGTAGCAAAAATTGCGGAGAGATTACAGCACTTCGAAGGTTCGGAAGTGGTTGGGTCGAGCCCAGCAGTCTGCCTTGAAAAGTCTGCGGTCTGAAATCGGCTTGTAACATACCTTGCATCATTCGCGGACGCATCGCGCCGCGATCAAAAGCAGGAAGATCAGTGTCCTACCAATCCGTGCTGGCTGGCCGCACGGGGCGCGAGAAACTTCCGCCACTAGGACGCGCGCGGCCCATTCGGCAATCGGGCGGTCGGTGTCGATCGTTTCCAGCTGCCAAACGGGACAATCTGCAGAAAGCTTTTTTGCCTCCAAGGTAATCTTCAGAAACACTTCTCCTCGAAACGTCGGTAAAATTTTTGAAAGCACAGTTCTTCTCGGCAGCAATAACGGCTGCCAGCCAAATCCCAGTTAACTGACAGGTCGTTCCGAAAAAAGCGGCGTGAAGCGAAGGTAGGTCACAGTGGAAGAAAAGCAACTAAAGGGCCAGTCGACCTCCCAGTCGGTCCCCTCCCATGCTTCGTGTCTAATCGTTGGCGGAGGCGTAGCCGGGTGCTCTGTTGCCTACCATCTCGCCAAACTAGGCTGGCGCGACATCGTTCTCATTGAGCGCGAGAAGCTCACCTGCGGAACTACATGGCATGCCGCAGGACTCCTTAGCCTCGGCCGCGTTGATCCGGACTGGCAGAAGCTGCTCATGTACTCTGCTGATCTCTATGAGCGTCTTGAACCCGAAACGGGTATTTCCACGGGCATCAAGCGTAATGGATCTTTGTTCATAGCAACATCCGCGGAGCGAGAGCTCGAACTGCGACGTTTGTGTCCCCCAATCAACCGGAACGGAATGGAAGCGCACCTCTTGTCACCGGAAGAGTGCTCCGATCGTTACCCTGGGCTTGAGACCTCAGATGTCCGCCTAGGGATGTTCGTTCCGCGTGACGGGCAAGCAGATCCGACTAACGTAGCTCTGGCGTTGGCAAAGGGTGCCCGACAGCAAGGTGTTCGGATTGTCGAGGGTGTCAAAGCTACAAAATTGGTTGTAAAGAACGGTCGAATTCGTGGCGCGGAAACTACGGGTGGAAACATCGATGCCGACGTTGTGGTGAATTGTGGGGGAATGTGGGGGTCCGAAATTGGCGCGATGGCTGGGGTTAAGGTTCCCCTCCACGCGTGCGAGCACTTTTATGTCGTTACGGAACCGATCCCTGGTTTAAAACGCGATCTTCCGGTTCTGCGTGTCCAAGACGAGTACGCATATTATAAGGAAGATGCCGGCAAACTTCTGCTTGGTGCCTTCGAGACTAAAGGAAAAGCATGGGGAATTGGCGGTATCCCAGAAGATTTTTGCTTTGATCAACTGCCTGAGGACATTGATCATTTCGAACCTATCCTGACAGCCGCTGTAAGCCGACTGCCGATGCTAAAAAGCGCCGGCATACGAACTTTCTTTAATGGGCCAGAGAGCTTTACGCCGGATGGCCAATTGATTATGGGCGAAGCTCCGAATGTCGCTGGGTTTTGGTGCCTATGCGGCTTCAATTCAGCTGGCATTGTTACTTCTGGGGGCGCCGGTAAGGCACTTGCCGAATGGATCGACTCGGGTGAGCCTACAACTGATGTTCGCGACATGGACATCCGCCGCTTTCAGACTTTTCAATCCAATAGGACCTATTTACGTCATCGAGTGCCAGAAATCCTTGGTTTGCAGTTCGCAAACTCATTTCCTTACCGAGACTATGCTTCGGCGCGTCCGCTTCGCCAATCGCCCATATTTAATGAGCTCGGTGTAGCAGGTGCGTGCTTCGGTGAGCTGGCAGGTTGGGAAGTTGCCAACTGGTTCGCACCTGCCGAGGGGTCACATTTTGAAATGCCCATTACGGAACTCTCGTGGGAACGCCAGGCGTGGTTTGATCTGGCAGCCGCGGAGCATAGGCGTATCCGAGAAGATTGCGGCGTCTTCGATTTGACGTCCTTTGGAAAAATCCGCGTATTTGGCAAAGATGCCTTGGGCGTTCTACAGAAGATTTGCGCCAATGATATGGACGTGCCCGCCGGGAAAATCGTCTACACTCAGTGGCTGAATGCTCGGGGGGGGATCGAAGCAGATGTTACCGTAACGCGACTTGCCGAAACCGAATTCGTTATTATCACCCCAACTAGCACCGTACGCAGAGAGCTCAACTGGCTGCAGCGAAACACGCCTGTCGAGGCCAGTTGTTGGTCGATAGATGTTACGTCAGGCGAAGCTGTATTCGCGGTAATGGGGCCGAAAGCGCGGGAGGTCCTCTCTAAGTGTACAAACGCAGACTTGTCTAACAGCAGCTTTCCGTTCGGAACCGCACAGGAGATCGAGTTTGGCATGGTTGTTGTGCGCGCCCACCGCATCAGCTACGTTGGTGAGTTGGGGTGGGAACTTTACGTCCCGACGGATCAGGCACGCCACGTCTATAGCGTTCTCATGAGCGCCGGTCAGCCGTTGGGTCTCCGGCCCTGTGGATTTCGAGCTCTCGACAGTTTGCGCATCGAAAAGGCCTTCAGGGAGATCGGCCACGACATCACAGGTGACGACCACATTCTTGAAGCGGGCCTTGGATTCGCAGTTAGGACCGAAAAAGCAAAATCGCGGTTCGGTGATTTTGTTGGACGAGACGCTGTACTTTCGCGGAAAGATCAGGGTCTTACACGCCGCCTGATGCAATTCAAACTGCTTGATCCCGCGCCGTTGCTGTATGGTCATGAGCCTATTTTTCGTGACGGCGAACCCGCAGGAGAAGTATCGTCCGGGGCTTATGGGCATTACGTTGGATCTGCCATTGGGCTAGGTTACGTCCATTGCGCGGCTGACGAGCGAGCTGAAGAGGTAATTAGTGCACGTTTTGAAATAGACGTTGCGGGCACACGTTGCGTGGCCAGCGCTCACCTTCGCCCAATATATGATCCGACCGGTGATCGTATGCGATCCTAGATGTTTAGATGGGGTATTCGGCTTTGCCCCACGTCTTGAACGGTTGTTTGAGGTGCTGCGCTTCGAGCTGATGATAAGACGTGGTCTGCGTAACAGCCACAAGCATCAGGAAAGGAAGCGCAGCATGAAGCATTATGCCGGACTGGACGTCTCCGTGAAAGAGACCTCCGTTTGCATCGTGGATGAAGGGGGCCGAATTTGCCGAGAGATGAAGGTTGCGAGCCATCCGGACGATCTTGCTGAGGCATTGAAGAACCCCGCCTGGAATCTGGCTCGGATCGGGCTTGAAGCTGGCCCCTTGTCACAATGGTTGTTCAGTGGTCTGGCGGAAGCTGGATTACCTGCAATCTGCATCGAAACCCGTCATGCGAAGGCGTTTCTCAAGGCACAGGTCAATAAGACCGACCGCAATGATGCACGCGGCATCGCGCAGATGATGCGGGTTAATTTGTTCCGGCCGGTACACGTCAAGACGCTGATGAGTCAGAAACACCGGGCGCTGTTGACAGCCCGCAAACTGCTGCAGGAAAAGGCCATCGCAATTGAGAACGACATTCGAGGCTTGTTGCGTAACTTCGGTCTCAAGGTTGGCGTTGTCGGCGCCGGCAAATTCGCGGATCGCATCCGGGACCTTTCCGGCGACATTCCGGAACTGCGCGACATCATGGAAGCGTTGCTCGCTGCCCGGCAGAAACTTCGCGAGCAGTTCACGGTGCTGCACGAAAGACTGCTGTCGATCGTGAAGGGCGACACGGTTTGCAGGCGGTTGATGACCGTGCCAGGTGTCGGCCCTGTCGTTGCGCTGGCCTTCAACGCCACGGTCGACATTCCTGCTCGCTTCAAGAATTCGAAGGCCGTAGGGCCAACTCTCGGGTTGACGCCGCGTTTGCATCAATCAGGTGAGGACAATCGCGTCGGACGTGTTTCCCTGTGCGGCGACGCCATGATGCGGACGCTGCTTTATGAAGCCGCGCAAGTCTTGCTGACGGTGGTGAAAAAGTGGTCATGGTTGAAGGCTTGGGCGATGAACGTCGCCAAGCGCCGGGGCCGACAAAGAGCGACTGTTGCCCTTGCTCGCAGATTGGCTGTCATCATGCACAGAATGTGGTCTGACGGCAGTGAGTTCCGTTGGGCGCGAGAGGGAGCCGCAGCGGTGATATAGCCGGGTCCAGCTACGAAAGGGGGAAGGCCCGATAACGAGATCCGCCAGGGCGGATGAGTGTCCTTCGCGGGACGGAGGATGAAGAGAGGACGTGCCGGGACTCGTTTCCACCGCGGCAACATGGTGAGAACGCTGTTTAGATTGCCCCCTTCATTCCAACTGATCCCATGCTGGGAGGGCCAACGTGCCGATCCCGAAGAGAAGCAAGGCCTCGCGAAAGACATCAAATGCCCGTGGCAGAGGAAGCTTGAAAGTGTTTGACTTCAACAAGCCGAATAGAGAAGTCCCGGCATTTGCTGGAGCGGATTTAGGTTGAAGCGTTCGGGTTGAGTGGCCCACGCCTTGCAGATGAACTCGTAGGGTGTGAGGCCCTTGAGGGTCTTGAGCCTGCGGCCGTAGTTGTAGCGTGCGCGACAGGAGAATAGCGCAGATTTATCGAAAAGGCTCTTGTCGATCACATCAGTGGTCCACGGATGCCTGGCTTTGGTCGTGCGGTGCTCGATGTCGTTCCTGGCGCAGGCGTATTCGAAGGCGTGCGCCCGGAATAGTTCGCCGTTGGCGATCGCTTCCTTGATCAGCGGCACGGCCGAGTCACCGGCGCCGGGCGTGGTGAATTGGATGCCATAGCACCTGCGGAATGAAGGAGCCGCGGCGGCCGAGACCGCGGTGCGCCCAGCTTTTCGCTGCAGGCGCGCACCAGATGAACGGTGAGAGCTATCGTAAGCGAGCCGCCGTCGACCGCGGCGCAGGCACGCAAAACGTCAACGACGAACCAGGCGACCTGCCCAATCGGTCATCGTAATTGCCGCTGCCGGCAATTACCCGCTGCAGATCCGCGGGCGCCTCCTGGGCAGTTGCCAGATAACCCACCCCGGTGATACCCCAATCACACCACTCGGCGCCGCCTTCCACCGGCCATCATAATCGCCGCCGACCGGTCTCCCTAATCGCCGCGCTACGCCGGCGTCCGCATGACGGCGCATCTGCGTGAAGTGCTGCGCACGGTGAGTGTCTCAATGGATCTGTTCGGATAGCTTGAGAGATGAACCAACATGGGTGCTGGGCAGTCGGAAAGCAGTGGACTAATTCCAGAGATTTGGCCAAAAGAGATCCCATGATGAGTGGTGGACAGCGGCCTGAGGGAGATCAGAGTCGGTTTGCTACCAACCACTCTGAAGGGATTTGCCATGACAGCAGAACCAAACTCGCCCCGAGCCGCTATCCGGGTTGATCTTGGCGCAATATTCGTCTCGTTGGAACTGTCGAAGTCGACGTGGCTGGTGACGTCGCTATCGCCCGTCAGCGAGAAGATGTCGCGTCACTCGGTAGCCGGCGGCGATCTGCCGGCATTGCTGACATGCCTGAGCCTCTTGCGTGAGAAAGCGCGGGCGCGGGAGGGCAGGCTCTATCCCGTGGTTGTCATCCAAGAGGCGGGGCTCGATGGTTTCTGGCTTCACCGCGCGCTCGAGGCGGAATGCTGGATCACCAGCCACGTCGTGGATGCCGCCTCGATCGCGGTGTCGCCCCGGCATCGCCGGGCGAAGACCGACAGCATCGATGGGGAGACACTGGTTCGCACGCTGATGGCGTGGATGCGGGGTGAGCCTCGGGTCTGCGCGATGGTCCGTGTGCCGGCGATTGAGGATGAAGATCGCCGCCTGATCGGCCGCGAGCGCAAGGCACTGGTTGAGGAGCGTAAGAGACACGTCAACCGGATCAAGGGGCTGCTCTTCACCGTGGGTGTGCGCGGTTATGAGCCTGCGCGTCGCGACCGGCGCGAGCGTTTGGATGACCTGCGCACGGGGGATGGCCGGCCACTGCCCGCCCATCTCAAGGCGCAGCTGTGCCGTGAGCTCGACCGGCTCGAATTGGTGAACGAGCAGATCAAAGCCGTCGAAGCCGAGCGTGATGCCCACAGTGCAAAGTTGGAGGCGACCGCCCCGCAAGCGATGCTCGAAGAGATCAAGGGCATCGGCGCGGAGTTCGCCAGCACCCTCGCACACGAGGGGCTGTTCCGTCAGTTCGGCAACCGGCGCCAGATTGCAGCCTATGCGATCAATACCGTCTTCCAGAGTTACGCGCTTTTCGCGCATCTCGACGTTGCAGCAGGGCTCGCACCCTCGCCATGGCGAAGCGGCTCGATCGATCGTGAGCAGGGTGTCTCGAAGGCAGGCAATCCGAGGCTGCGCACGACGATGATCCAACTGGCCTGGCTCTGGCTGCGCTATCAGCCGGCCTCGGCCCTGACGCGCTGGTTCCATGAACGGGTCAGCATGAGCGGCGGGCGCAGCAAGAAGGTCGCGATCGTGGCGCTGGCGCGAAAACTGCTCGTCGCCTTGTGGAAATATGTGACCAACGGTGTCGTGATCGAGGGAGCCGTCATGGCCAGGGCCTGAGCAGCCTTTTGATCAACTCAATCCTCGGGGCCTGAGCAGCCCTGACGGATCCAGGCGAACGGACCGAAGCCCCCCATGGCTTCAATCGCCGCTCCAAAGAATGGTCCCGTTCTCCTGAGCCCAGCCCCCGGACGCGGGATTGTGGTGCAGCCGCCCCCGAGCGGCGACCGGATATGAGGTGGTACAGGTGAGGCTTGGCCTGCCGGTACTGACAATGGGCGCAACTGGATACCGTCGACAACACAAAGGCCTACAAAATGGCGCCACAACCCCCTTGACCTTCAACTCATCATATGAGGGGGGCCGTCTTCGTCCGCTTTTCGTGTTGCCGACCCCGAGTAGCGTTTTCCGAAGCCCATACGCGATCCGGAAAAGGGTTTTGACCTGATCCTCGGACGTGGTCTAACAGAGCTGCCGCTCGGGAAAGCAGTTTTACTAGAGGATATTCGGCCGTCGCGGATGAGTTTTCGGCCCTGGACGGCTGCTGAAGGTTTCTTCGGGTGCAGGCTCGCCAGCAGTATCGACGAGAGGATCGACTGCTGGGAACAGTTGGCGATCACGCAGCATTGTTGAGAGCCGCGCCGGAGAAAGCAGTAGATCGTATTCTCGTAGTCTAGCTCTTGCCCCACTCACACATGCGCGTCAGCTCGGTTTCACTGTCCTGCGCTGCATTGACAGCATACGTATCGATCCAGTTTCTTAGGTCAGCAGCACGCTTTCTTTCTTGAACGAACTGTTCCAGCACCGCCAAGCGTTCGCTCTCACGTCGACGTCGGGCGATAGCTTTCCCCTGCAACTGAGCGGGCTGGAAAGTTCGGCTGGGATGGGAATCGTGCATTTGTAACCTTTCATTGAGATGCCGTCGCGACAAATGTCGCAATTGGAGAATGGCCAAGCGTTATACCAACGGTCTCGGGCGCTGACTCTTTCGTGATTTTGTGTCGCAGGTGGACCGTGATTCCCTGATGCCGAAGGAGATTCGGCGATGGGTTCAGCGG
>NZ_RZSF01000013.1:0-49437 GCF_004023325.1 Mesorhizobium sp. M1A.F.Ca.ET.072.01.1.1
AGGTACATGTGCTCCATCGCCAGCACCGGCAGCTCGACGCCGACCATGCGGCCGATCTCGCGCGCCCACAGGCCGCCGCAATTGACGACATGCTCGGCTTTCACCGTGCCTTGCTCGGTGACGACGTTCCAGGTGCCGTCGGCTTCTTGCGTCAGCTCGACGACGCGGTTGCGCAGCACGATCTCGGCGCCGAGTTTTCGCGCGGCCTTGGCGTAGGCGTGGGTCGTGCCGGAGGGGTCGAGATGGCCTTCGACGGGATCCCACATGGCGCCGACGAAATTCTTCTCGTCCATCAGCGGGAACATCGCCTTGGCTTCCGACGGCGTGATCAGCTCGGTATCCATGCCGAGATAGCGGCCCTTGGCGTGGGCGAGCCGCAGGAAATCCATGCGCTCGGGGGTATCGGCCATCATCACGCCGCCGGTCAGATGCAGCGAGCAGGACTGGCCGGAAAGCTCCTCGATCTCCTTGTAGAGCTGGACGGTATAAGCCTGCAGCTTGGCGACGTTCGGGTCGCCGTTCAGGGTGTGGAAGCCGCCCGCCGCGTGCCAGGACGAGCCGGAGGTCAGCTCCGAGCGCTCGATCAGCATGATGTCGGTCCAGCCGGCCTTGGCGAGGTGGTAGAGCACCGAGCAGCCGACGACACCGCCGCCGATGACAACCGCTTTAACATGGGATTTCATGAAGATAGGTCCGTTTTTGCAGAGACTGAATCGAGTGAGCGGGGCGTGAAAGATCAAAAATCGGTCGGCGCGCCGCCTTCGGCGCGGCGCTTCTCGACGAAGTCGTTGAGTTCCTCGCGGATGGCAGGGTCCATATAGGGCTCTTCGTATGCCGCGAGGCGCTCCTTCCACACCTTGTTGGTGCGTTCCAGCGCCGTCGGCGAGCCCGCCTCGGTCCAGGTCTCGAAATTGCGCCAGTCGGAGACGATCGGCGAGTAGAAGGCTGTCTTGTAGCGCTCCTGCGTGTGCTGGGTGCCGAAGAAATGGCCGCCCGGGCCGACCGACTGGATGGCGTCGAAGCCGAGCGCGTCTTCGGAGAGATCGAGCGGGGTGAGAAATTCGGCCACCATCTGCAGGAGGTCGATGTCGAGGATGGTCTTTTCGTAGGAGCAGCGCAGGCCGCCTTCCAGCCAGCCGGCGCCGTGCATCATCAGATTGCCGCCGCCCTGGATGGCGCCCCAGAGCGAAAAGACGCTTTCATAGGCGGCCTGAGCGTCGACCGTGTTGGCGGCGCAGGTGTTGGAGGTCCGGTAGGGGATATTGTAACGGCGGGCAAGCTGGCCGCCGGCGAGCTGCGCCTTCATGTATTCGGGCGTGCCGAAGGCCGGTGCGCCCGACTTCATGTCGACATTGGAGGTGAAGCCGCCATAGCCGACCGGCGCGCCCTTCTTCACCATCTGGGCAAAGGCGATGCCGGAGAGCGCCTCGGCATTCTGCTGCACCAGCGCGCCGGCGATGGTGACGGGCGCCATGGCGCCCGAGAGCGTGAACGGCGTGACGATCACCGCCTGGCCCATGCTGGCCATCTGGATGATGCCTTCCATCATCGGCACGTCGAGCTTGAGCGGCGAATTGGTGTTGATGATGGTGAAGACCGACGGCTCCTCCATCAGCTGCTCGCGGCTGACGCCGCGCGCGATGCGGGCGATCTCGATGCCGTCGACATTGCGTTCCTTGCCGAGCGAATAGATGTGGAAGACCTTGTCGGTCAGCGTGGCGAGGTCGCGGATGCATTCGAGATGCCGGACCGAGGGATGGATGTCGATCGGCTCGACCGGATAGCCGCCGGTGCACTGCAGGATGTTGTGCATCTGCGCCAGGCGCAGGAAATTGCGGTAGTCGACCTGGTTGCCGGGGCGGCGGCCGCGGTCGAGGTCGGAGCAGTTGGGCGCCGAGGCCATCATCGACAGGATGACGTTGTTGCCGCCGAAGCGCAGATTGTGCGCCGGGTTGCGGGCGTGCAGCGTGAACTCCGGCGGACAGTGCGCGATGAGCTCGAGGATCATGTCGCTGTCGAAGCGAACGCGCTCGCTGCCTTCGCGAACGTCGGCGCCATGCGCCTTCATGATGCGGCGGGCTTCGTCATGCAGCACGTCGACGCCGATCTCCTTCAAAACGCGCAGCGAGGCGAGGTGGATCGATTCCAGTTCGTCGTCGGACACCAGCCTGGTGGGCACCAGCGGGTTCTTAAGCTGCCGGAACGGCGGCTGCTCGAAGGCTGCCGATCCGCCGGCGCGTTTGCCAGCACGGCCGCCGCGGCGGGCGCGATCTGTTGCCAAGGCCGGTTCGGCGGGATGAAGGGCGGCGGTCATGAGAGGCCTCGTGGGGATGCGAAAGTGGTCGGCATAATGGACCGGCGGCAATGCTGCCGGTAAGGAGGCGGCGACCACTAGGGCGAGGGAAGCGACATGACGGAAGGGCAGATTGGCCCGCCGAATTGCCGCCGCCAAAGCATTCCCTGCCGGCGTTCCTGACAAGGATTGGCTGGAACATGCGCCCTTGCCGTCGGTTGGCCCTTACGGCTGTCGCGGGCAGCGGCTAAGCCTCCGTTGAATGGAGCAGGAATGATGGCTCTGGCGAAATCAGAGACCGGCGAGACGGTGCAGTGGGCCGCGATCACCGGCGTGATCGCGACCGTGTCGGTGTTCGCCATCGCGCAGGGGCTTTCTTATCCGCTGCTGAGCTTCATCCTGCAGCGTCAGGGCGTGTCGCCGGCGGTGATCGGCCTGTCGGCGGCAATGACGCCGGTCGGCTTCATCCTGTCCTCGCCACTGATCCCGGGGCTGGCGCGCCGGTTCGGAGCAGGGCGCACTGCGCTCACCTGCGCCGGGCTCTCGGCACTGGTGCTGGCGCTGATCGGCTGGACGCAGGACGTCTATTTGTGGTTCCCACTGCGCTTCCTGGTCGGCGTGGTCACCAATCCGCTTTATGTGCTCAGCGAAATCTGGGTGATCGCGCTGGCGCCGCCGTCGCGGCGCGGGCGCGTCATGGGCATCTATTCGACCATCATCTCGGCTGGGTTCGCGGCCGGACCGCTCTGCCTGCTGGCGGTCGGCACGGAGGGTTGGCCGCCTTTTCTGGTCGGCATCTTTGCTTTTCTTTTCTGCGGCGCCTGCCTGGCGGTCGTGGTGAAACGTCTGCCTAGGGTCGACGAGGCAGGTGAAAAAGTTTCTGTGCTGGGCTTCATGCCGCTCGCCTGGCTGCTCCTGTCGGCGGTCGTCGCCGCCGCCGGTTTCGAGCAGTCGGTGCTGGCGCTGCTTCCTGTCTATGGCGCCCACTTCGACATTCCCGAGACGCGCATGTCGGCGCTGCTGTCGACGATGATCGCCGGCAACATCGCCATGCAGGTGCCGCTCGGCCTGCTCGCCGAAAGACTGACGGCGCGCCTCGTGCGATTCGGCTGTGTCTCGGTGACGGTTCTTGGCTGCGCGCTCTTGCCGGCGCTCATCGAGACGCCGCTGATCTGGCCTTGCGTCTTCATCTGGGGCGCGGTTTCCTACGGGATCTACACGATGTCGATCATCGAGCTCGGCGAGCGTTTTACCGGCTCGGCGCTGGTCGCGGGCAATGCCTCCTTCTCCTTGATGTGGGGCGTCGGTGGCATCCTCGTGCCGCCGCTGACCGGCGGTGTGATGGACCTGATCGGCGCCGCAGGGCTTCCGGTGACGCTCGGCGCGATCTGCGCGGCGCTGGTTGTAGCCACCGTCATTCGCCGGCGGGTGATGTAGGGCCGGCTGGCTGAGCGCAGGCAGCGCTGCCCTTGAATGTTGGCGCGGCGAACGCGATGTAGGCAGGACCGCGAGACCCGGAGACCCGCATGACCAGCCCGATGACCCAAACCCAGCCTGAATTGCCGGTCGAGGATCCTTTCCTGTGGCTGGAGGATCGCAACGGCAAGGAAGCGCTCGACTGGGTCCATCGCCAGAATGCGACGACTGTCGCCGAACTGCAGGGCGATTCATCCTATCAGGCGGCATTCGAGACCGCGCTCGACCTGATGACGGCCGAGGACAATATCCCGGTCGGTTCGGCGCTCGCCGGTTACGTCTACAATTTTTGGCAGGACAAGACCAACGCGCTGGGCTTGTGGCGCCGCACGACAGTCGCCTCCTACAAGACCGACAAGCCGGAATGGGAAACGATTCTCGATTTCGATCAGCTCTCGGCCAAGGAAGGCGTGAAATGGGTGTTCGGCGGCGCGAGCCGGCTCTATCCCGATTTCGACCGCTGCCTGCTGTTCATGTCGCCGGACGGCGGCGACGCCAGCGAGATGCGCGAGTTCGACATTGCGACCAAATCCTTCGTCGAGGACGGGTTTCGGGCACCGGCTTCGAAGTCGGGCTTTTCCTGGCTGGACAGGGATACGGTGATCGTCTCGGCGGCTTTCGAGGACGAGGACAAAACTCAGTCAGGCTATCCGCGGGTGATCAAGCTCTGGCGGCGCGGCACGAAGCTGGAGAAGGCAACGTCGATCTTCGAGGGCGAAAAAAATCATCTCGCGGTCGGCGGCGGCGTGGAGTTCGATGGCGACAAGAAACATGTCATGCTCGGCAAGACCATCGACTTCTTCACCTCGCACAGTTTTCTGCGGATGGCTTCGGGCGAGAACCGGCGCATCCCGCTGCCCGACGACGCGACCGACACGGCGATCTTCAAGGGACAGCTCGTCTTTGGCGTCCGCAGTCCGTGGACGGCGCCGGACGGCACGCGCTGCCTGCCGGATGGGCTCTATTCCGTGGATTTCGACCGCTGGATTGAAACCGGTTTGTTCGAACCGGTCGAGACGCTGCTCAAACCGGAGCCCCGCGTTTCAATCGCAGGTCTCGCGAGGACGCAGGACCGGCTGTTCATCAACCTGATGGACAATGTGCGCGGCAAGGTCGTCGTTTGCGACCGCACCGGCAATGGCTGGTCGGTGAAGCCGGTCGACCTGCCCGACAACGGCAATGTCGGCATCAGCCATGCCGAGCATTTCGGCTCCAGCGTCTCCTTCTCCTTCACCGATTTCCTGACGCCGAGCTCGATCATTTGGTCAGACGACAATGGCGACTCGCTTCAAACCGTGAAATCGCAGCCGCCGCGCTTCGATGCATCGCCCTATGTTTCGGAGCAGTTCGAGGCGCGCTCGAAGGACGGCACGATGATCCCGTATTTCGTCGTCAGGCGGCGCGACCAGACGGGACCGGTGCCGGCTCTGCTCTATGGCTATGGCGGCTTCGAAGTGCCGCTCTTGCCCGGCTATGCCGGGATCCGCGGTAGGCTCTGGCTGGACAAGGGCAATGCCTATGTGCAGGCCAATATCCGCGGCGGCGGCGAGTTCGGCCCGGCGTGGCATCAGGCGGCGCTCAAGGGTAAGCGCCAGAAGGCGTTCGATGATTTTGCCGCGGTCGCCGAGGATGTGGTCAGGCGCGGCATCACCACGGCGGCACAACTCGGCATTCAGGGCGGCTCGAATGGCGGCCTGCTGACCGGCGTCTCGCTGACGCAGCGTCCGGAGCTGTTCGGCGCCGTCCTCATCGACGTGCCGCTGCTCGACATGCTGCGCTACACCGAACTGCCGCCCGGTGCCTCGTGGATGGCGGAATATGGCGATCCGTCAAAGCCGGAGGAGGCGGCATGGCTCGCCGCCTATTCGCCCTATCAGCGTGTGGCGACCGGTGCCGTCTATCCGCCGGTGCTGCTGATGACCTCGACCGCGGACGACCGCGTCCATCCGGGGCATGCGCGCAAGATGGCGGCGCGGCTGCAGGCCGCCGGTCACGGCAAGACGCTGTTCTTCGAAGAGACCGAAGGCGGCCATGGCGGGCGCGGCGATCGCCGGCCCCAGGCCGCGCAGACGGCGATGCGCTACGTCTTTCTGCAGCGCACGCTTGCCGGTCCAGCTTGAATTGGTGGCCGTTGGCGGCTTAATGTGCCGCCATGGTCCGCATCAGCACATCAGGCGCCTTCGGGGTCGCGGTGACGCCGTCACCGCGCACGCTGCGCGCCGAGCTTTTGCGGCTGTGCGCCCGCATCGGCTATTCGCCGCCCCGTTTCCTCTGACGAATCCGCCCCGGCCACCGCCGGATTGATTCAAGAGGAAAGACAAACCCATGACTTATCAGAACTATTCGCTGAAGCAGCTTCAGCAGATCGATGCCGCGCATCACCTCCATCCCTTCACCGACCATAAGGAACTGCGTGAAGCGGGCTCTCGCATCATCACCCACGCCAAAGGGCCGTTCATCTATGATTCCGACGGAACGGAAATCCTCGACGGCATGGCGGGCCTCTGGTGCGTCAATGTCGGCTACGGCCGCGACGAACTGGCGGAGGCCGCCTACGCCCGGATGAAGGAGCTGCCCTACTACAACTCCTTCTTCAAGTGTTCGACGCCTACACCGGTGCTGCTGTCGCAGAAGCTGGCGGAACTGGCGCCGGAGCATGTCGGTCAGGTCTTCTACGGCTCGTCCGGCTCCGAGGCCAACGACACAGCGCTGCGGCTCGTGCGCCACTATTGGGCGCTCGAAGGCAAGCCTGAGAAGAACCGGATCATCTCGCGCAAGATGGCCTATCACGGCTCGACGATCGCCGGCACCTCGCTCGGCGGCATGGAGCCCATGCACAAGCAGCTCGGCGGCGCGGTGCCGAACATCGTCCATGTGATGATGCCCTATGCCTATGAGCTCGCGCTGCCCGGCGAAAGCGACCACGATTTCGGCCTGCGCGCCGCCAAGGCCGTCGAGGACGCCATCCTCGAAGCCGGCGCCGACAAGGTCGCCGCCTTTATCGGCGAGCCGGTGATGGGTGCGGGCGGTGTGAAAATCCCGCCGATCAGCTACTGGCCGGAGGTGCAGCGCATCTGCCGCAAATACGATGTGCTCTTGATGCTCGACGAGGTGATTACCGGCTATGGCCGCACCGGCGAATGGTTCGCGGCGCAGACCTTTGACGTCCAGCCCGACACCATCACCACCGCCAAGGCGCTGACCTCCGGCTACCAGCCGCTGTCGGCGCTCCTGGTCGGCGACCGCATCAGCAGGACGCTCGTCGAAAAGGGCGGCGAGTTCTACCACGGCTACACCTATTCCGGTCACCCGGTCGCGTGCGCGGTGGCCCTGAAGAACCTCGAGATCATTGAACGGGAAGGTCTGGTCGAGCGCGTCAGGACCGACACCGGTCCCTATTTCGCGCAGGCGCTGCAGGAGCGCATCGCCGGCCACAGGCTGGTCGGCGAGGTGCGCTCGATCGGTCTTATGGGTGCGATAGAGATCGTCAAGGACAAGGCGACCAAGGAACGATACCTGCCGTCGGGAAGTGCGGCGGTCGTCGTGCGCGATCACGCGATCTCGCAGGGCATGATGCTGCGCGCCACCGGCGACACGATGATACTGTCGCCGCCGCTGATCTGGACGCGCGACACCATCGACATGGCCTGCGAGCGCATCGCCAAGGCGCTCGACCTTGCGGAGGCGGATTTGCGGAAGCGCTGAGAAAACACAGCCGGGCGCCCTTGCTGGAGGGTGCCCGGCGACCCGAATCTGCAGCGAAGCCTTGCCCAGACGCAAAAACCGCGTCCCAGAAGGGAACGCGGCTTTGCCAGATACGCATGGCGTTTCGCTACTCGAGACCTGCGAAACTTACGGGCTCCGGTACGCGAGACCTGATCCGGAGCGCCGGGCGGTTGCGATGTCCGCCTCGCAGTCCGTTTTAAAGGCACATCGTTACCGGTGAGTTAGCGAGACCTTAAGCAAATCTAAATTTGCCGGATTTCTGTCGAAAAATTTGGCTAATAACCCTTTGCAAGCAGCTGCTTAGGTTTGATCGCCGCGCAGGAAATTTATGATGCCGGAAAAGTCGGCGCCTGCGTTGCCCTGCGCATTGAACAGCGCGTAGAGCTGCGTCGCCTCGGCGCCCAGAGGCGTCACGGCGCCGGCGCTTTGCGCGGCTTCCTGCGACAATTTCAGGTCCTTGAGCATGAGGGCGGCAGCAAAACCCGGCCTGTAGTCGCGGTTGGCGGGCGACGCCGGAACAGGGCCGGGCACCGGGCAGTAAGTGGTCAGTGACCAGCACTGGCCGGAGGAGGTGGAGGCGACGTCGAACAGCGCCTGGTGCGACAGGCCGAGTTTCTCGGCGAGCACAAAGGCTTCGGCGACGCCGATCATCGAAATGCCGAGAATCATGTTGTTGCAGATCTTGGCGGCCTGGCCGGCGCCGTCACCGCCGCAATGAACGATGCGGCCGGCCATCGGCTTCAGGATCGGCTCGGCTGAGGCGAATGCTGCGTCCGACCCGCCGGCCATGAAAGTGAGCGTGCCGGCGGTCGCGCCGCCGGTGCCGCCGGACACAGGCGCGTCGATCGAAGGCAAGCCGTGCCTGGCGGCAATGGCGTGAGCCTTGCGTGCCGATTCGACATCGATGGTCGAGGAATCGATCAGCAAGGCGCCTTTCTTCGCCTTGGGCGCGATGTCCTCGTAGACCGACAGCACATGCTTGCCGGCGGGAAGCATGGTGATCACCACGTCGGCGTCCTTCACCGCGGCGACGGCATTGGCCATGACGGTGACGCCATGCTCTTTTGCGATCGTGAGGTTCTCCGGCACGAGGTCGAAGCCTTGCACCGCAAACCCCGCCTTTACGAGGTTGGCAGCCATTGGGTTGCCCATATTGCCAAGGCCGATGAAGGCGATCGTTGCCATCGTTGTCTCCCGAAATTTGCTGCTTCAGCGGCCGATCAGCGTTCGCGCGATGATGACACGCATGATCTCGTTGGTGCCTTCGAGGATCTGGTGGACGCGCAGATCACGCACCAGCTTCTCGATGCCGTAATCGTGCAGATAGCCGTAGCCGCCATGCAACTGCAGCGCCTCGTTGGCGACGTCGAAGCCGATGTCGGTGACGAAGCGCTTGGCCATCGCCGACCATTTGCCGGCATCCGACGCCTTGAGATCGAGCTTCGAGGCGGCGGCATAGAGGAAGATGCGGGCCGCCTGCAGCTCCGTCTCCATGTCGGCCAGCCTGAACTGCAGGGCTTGGAACTGGTTGATCTTCGATCCGAAGGCCTTGCGCTCGCTCGTGTAGGCGAGCGCCTTGTCGAGCGCCGACTGCGCGCCGCCCAGCGAGCAGGCGGCGATGTTGAGCCGGCCGCCGTCGAGCCCGGCCATGGCGATGCCGAAGCCCGCGCCTTCGGTGGCAAGCAGGTTCTCGACCGGCACCTTGCAATCCTCGAAGATGACCTGGCGGGTCGACTGCATATGCCAACCCATCTTATGCTCATTGGCGCCGAAGGAGAGGCCGGGCGCATCCTTGGGCACCACCAGGGTCGAAATGCCTTTGGGCCCGTCGCCGCCGGTGCGCGCCATGACGACATAGAGGTCGCTGTCGCCAGCCCCCGAGATGAACTGCTTGGCGCCGTTCAAGATATAGTCGCCGCCGCTCCTCACCGCTCTCGTCTTCAAGGCGGCGGCATCCGAGCCGGAGCCGGGCTCGGTCAGGCAATAGCTCGCCAGCCATTCCATCGTGGTCAGCTTCGGCAGGAAGCGCCGGCGCTGCTCGTCGCTGCCGAAGCGGTCAATCATCGAGGCCGCCATATTGTGGATGGAGATGAAGGAGGAGAAGGCCGGATCGGCATGCGCCAGCGCCTCGAAGATCAGCACCGCATCGAGCCGACCGAGCGCCGAGCCGCCGACATCGTCGCGGACATAGATGCCGCCCAGGCCGAGCGGCCCTGTCTCGCGGATCACGTCGGCCGGAAAGTGCTTTGCCCGGTCCCAGTCGAGCGCGTTCGGCGCGACCCGATCGGCCGCGAAGGCCTCAGCCATCTCCTTTATGGCGCGCTGTTGCTCGGTGAGTTCGAATTGGCCAGTGCCCGCATCGACTGCCGCGTCCATGGCGTGCTCCCTGTCGTTTCAGGCCTTGTGGCCTGTCGTTTTTGGCTTTGCGCAGCGATCAATCTAGACCAATGATGCCGCCGCGCAACCCAGCCCGCCGCGGACCGGCTGTGCATGGATTGATCAACGGAGTCTTGCGTGCCGACAATTTTCGATCAGCTGCTGGACCGGTTCCACTTCTATCTCGCCGGCATCGACAGCGATCTGGTTGCGGACGCCGTCGCGCGCATCGATTGGCACATGCCCTCTCGTTCGCGCGAACCACGTGCGCTTCGTTGCCTTCGCCATCTCGATCGGATTGCGGAGCTTGCGCCGCGGGACGCCGGGCCGCTGACGCGGTTCATCGCGGACCATCGCAACGAGCTGTGCTGGGGGCAGACTTATACCGCTGCCGATTTCGGACAGCTCTTCATCGACAATTACGGCTGGCTGGAGGTGTTCGGCACGCGGGGGCATTTCGTCAATGACGAGGTCGCCGGCGGCCTGCTGATCCTCGGGCCCGACAGTGTCTACCCAGACCATCACCACACCGCCGAGGAGATCTACATTCCGCTGACCGGCGGCACCGAGTGGCGCATGGGCGAGGCCGGCTTTCGGGTTCGAGCGGCGGGCGAAATCATCCACCATGCGTCCAACGTCAATCACGCCATGCGTACCGGCAAGGAGCCATTGATGGCGCTCTATATCTGGCGAGGTGGACCGCTCGCGCAGAAATCGATCATCGGCTCGGAGGGCAGGGGCTGATGGCGAGGGCGATCATGCTGCAAGGCACTGGCTCGGATGTCGGCAAGACGGTGCTGGTGGCGGGGCTCTGCCGGGCAGCAAAAAAACGCGGACTGAAGGTCAGGCCGTTCAAGCCGCAGAACATGTCCAACAACGCCGCCGTCGCCGACATCCCCGGCAACAACAAGACCGGCGGCGGCGAGATCGGCCGCGGGCAGTGGCTGCAGGCGCTGGCCTGCGGGGTGAGGCCGACCGTGCACATGAACCCGGTGCTGCTCAAGCCGCAAAGCGACATCGGCTCGCAAGTGGTGGTGCAGGGCAAGGTTTTTGGCGAGGCGCGGGCGCGCGACTATCAGGCGATGAAGGCAAGGCTGATGGATGCGGTGCTCGATTCCTGGGCGAAGGTCGGCGAGGACGCCGACCTCGTCATCGTCGAGGGCGCCGGCTCGCCGGCCGAGATCAACCTTAGAAGCCGCGACATCGCCAATATGGGCTTTGCCACGCGTACCAACGTCCCGGTGGTGCTTATCGGCGACATCGACCGCGGCGGCGTCATTGCTTCCGTCGCCGGCACGCATCTGATCCTGCCGGAGGAAGACCGGCGCATGATCGCTGGCTATCTCATCAACAAGTTCCGCGGCGATGTCTCGCTATTCGACGATGGGGTCAGTGCCATCGGCAAGTTTACCGGCTGGCGCTGTTTCGGCGTCGTGCCCTGGCTGAAGTCCGCGGCAAGGCTGCCGTCCGAAGATTCGGTTGTGCTCGAGCGCCTTGCCTCGGGCGAAAGGCGGGCACTGAAGGTGGCGGTGCCGATGCTGGCGCGGATCGCCAATTTCGACGATCTCGATCCGCTCAAGGCCGAGCCGCAGGTCGAGGTGGTGTTCGTGCCGCCGGGAAAGCCGCTGCCGGAAGATGCCGGGCTGGTGGTCATTCCGGGCTCGAAATCGACCATCGGCGATCTGATAAAATTCCGCGAGAATGGCTGGGATCGCGACCTTGCCGCGCACCGCAAACGCGGCGGCCATGTCGTCGGCATCTGCGGCGGATATCAGATGATCGGCCGCAAGGTTCGCGACCCCAATGGCATCGAAGGCAGCGTCATCGAGACGGAGGGCCTTGGCCTGCTCGACATCGAGACGGTGATGGAACCGGAAAAAACGGTGCGCAACTCGAGCGCTCATTCGGTGCAGTTCGGCCTGCCGCTCGAAGGCTACGAGATCCATCTCGGCCGCACCACCGGCCCGGACACGGCGCGGCCTTCGGCGATCATCAACGGCTTCGAGGACGGCGCGGTCTCCGCCGATGGCAAGGTTATCGGCACCTATCTGCATGGGCTGTTTGCAGCGGACGCTTTTCGCGCGGCCTACCTTGCGAGCCTCGGGGTCAAGGATGGGGGCATCGACTATCGCGCCGAGGTCGAGAAGGCGCTGGACGAGGTCGCGGCCGAGCTGGAGAAGCATCTCGACTGCGATGCGCTTTTCGGGCTGGCGCGGTAGGTCCTCCCGTCGATGCGCATACGCTTGCCATTAGCGAAAGCTTCCGTCGCATCGTCATCCTCGGGTCTTCGCGTCCGCTTCGCTCCCGCTCCGCCCGTGGATGACGAAGTTCAGGCGTTTTCGCCAGCCGCAAATGCCGGCGCGGATAGCAACTACGCCTTCTCGCCCGCCTTCGGCCAGTAGGTGCCGAAGGACCAGACATTGCCTTCGGGGTCGAGGCAGATGAACTCGCGACTGCCATAGTCGCGGTCGACCAGTTCCTGGGTGATCCTGGCGCCGGCCTTCTTCGCCTTGGCATAGGCGGCATCGGCGTCATCGACGGCGATGTAGATGGACTTGCCGCCGCCACCGCCGGGCTCGCCGACCATCTTGCCGTAATCGTCGTCGCGCGCGGTGCCCAGCATGATCATCGAGGACCCAAAGGTCAGTTCCGCGTGGTGAACGATGTCGCCATCGCCATAACGGGAGCGCAGTTCGAAGCCGAAGGCCTCGCTGAGCCAGTCGATCATCGTAGCGGCGTTCCTGTATCGCAGGGCTGGATAGAGACGGGGTGCTTCGTTTGTTGTTGGCATGACAATATCCCTGTGGCGGTTGAATGAATGCCAGTCTGTGCGAAGGCGGTTTCCACGTCTTGAAGAAATGTTACCTCGCCTGAGGCTTAGATCAGTGCGGCGAGCCCGGACGGCGTTTCGCCGGCAAGCTGACGGAATTCGCGCACCAGATGCGCCTGGTCGGCGTAGCCGCAATCGGCGGCAATGCCGGCCCAGTTGTCGTCCTGCCGCTTCGACAGCGACAGCGCGCGGTTGAAGCGCAGGATGCGTGACAATGTCTTCGGGCCGATGCCGATCGCGTCGGTGAATTTCGCCGCCAGATGCTTGCGGCTCCAGCCGATCTCGCTGGCGAGCGCCGAAATGCGGGTGCGGCCGCCCGATGCGATGACCGTCCGGTAGGCCCAGGCGATTTCGGGCGAAAGCGCATGCGCGTCCGCGAGGCGGCCTGCGATGAAACCCTCGGCAATGTCGAAGCGCTTGTCCCAATCCGACGCTTCGCCGAGTTGTTCGCGCAGCGCGATGCCATCAAAGCCCATCGCATCGTCCAACCCGACCAAGCGGTCTCGCAACTCACTCATCGGCAGGCCGAAGAATTGCCTGGCGCCGAGCGGCGTGAAATTGACCTGGACACAGCAGGCGGCGCCGAAGGATTCGATCATGACCGGGCCGGCATAGAGACCGGCGGCGAAGCTGGCATAGCGATCGTTGTCGCCCGGGCTGCGGCCGAGCCCGATGGCGAAGGCTCCGGCGAAGCTGATCACCAGCGGTACGGTCAGCGAGGCATATTCGACCATGCGGAAATGGCCTGGCCGTATTTCCCGGTAGCCGCAGATATCCGTGACGATGCCTGCGAGAGAAGCGGCGGGTTTGCGCCGCACCATCTCGAAATGGAGGGCGGGAGAGCGAGTATCCTGCCGATGGCGCTCCGTCTCGTCGGACATGCCGCGAGCCTAGCAGAACACGCTCGCAAAAATCAAAAGCGCCCGGCAAGGCCGGGCGCCCCGAGTTGCCTGAGATTGGTGTTGGCGGTTAACGCAATTCCGGACGGAAAACCGCTGCACACTTTTCCTGGAATTGCGTCAAGCGCCGCGCATCAGACAGCCGCCGGCGAGCACGACATAGGCGATGAGCATGATCCACACCGACGCGAGAGGAATGAACGCAAGAAGGCCGAGAGCGGCGAGAAGGCCAATGACGGCGATGACCAACGAAATAATGAACACGATCTGCGTGGGCGCACTAAGATTCATGTCTGGTCCCTCCAACATGATTCGCAACACCCGAATTCTACCAGCAGGACAGTCACACACCAATGAGTTGGCGTAGGGGATTGGCCGGGTCGGCAAGCAGCTTCACCGCCAGCGCTACACACACGATCACCAGCAGCGGCTTGATCAGTCTTGCGCCGATTTTGATGGCGAGGCCTGCGCCGAGGCGGGCGCCCAGAAACTGGGCGACACCCATCATCAGACCGATCTTCCAGTCGATGAGGCCGACGGCGGCGAAGACGACGAAGCCGCCGATGTTGGAGGCGAAATTGAGCAGCTTGGTGTGCGCGGTCGCCTTGAGCAGACCATAGCCGGCAAGGCTGACGAAGGCGAGCATAAGGAACGAGCCCGTGCCTGGGCCGAACAGACCGTCGTACAAGCCGATGGCAGGCACAATCGTTAGGCCGAAGAGGAGCGGCGACAGACGTTCTGCGCGGTCAACGTCGTTCATGTTGGGTTTGAACGCGAAGTAGAGAGCGATCGCGATCAGGAGAACCGGCAAAAGGGCACGCAGGAAGTCGCCGGGCACGATCGTCGCCAGCAGGGCGCCGATGGCGCCGCCAACAAGGGCCAGCAGCGCGGGAGGCAGTTGTCGGCGCAGATCGACCTGGCCATTGGCGGCATAATGGATCGTGGCCGAGCCGGACCCGAACATGCCCTGCAGCTTGTTGGTGCCGAGCGCTGCCACCGGAGAGAAGCCCGCCAGGAGCAGCGCCGGGATGGTGATCAGGCCGCCACCGCCGGCGATCGAGTCGACAAAGCCCGCCGCGAAAGCGGCTGCGGTGAGCATGAAGACAGTCTGCAAGGTAAGGTCGATCATCGGGCTGTGGGTCAAGGCGGGGGACGGCTGCTTCCATCATGCTTAGACAGTTTGCGCAAGACCGATTCCACGCTAACAATTTCAACGGAATCGCAAAGGGAGGCTTACGGCGATGGCGCTGCTCGACCAGATACGCTCGATCTTCGACGGCGACCCGGGCGTGCGCAAGGTAGCGGACGATCCGGTGCTGTCGGCCGAGCTTCTGATGCTGTTCCGGATGATCCTGGCCGACGGCGCGGTGTCGGAGAGCGAGATGGTCGCCTTCCGGCACATCTGCAAGGAAGCCTTTGGCATTCCCGAAGCCTCGATCGACAGCGTCGTCGAATATCTCAACGACTACGGCTACGAGACCAACGGCTCACAAGCGATCGCGCTGTTCCGCGACCTCGATGTCGAGCGGCGAAAGCTGCTTGCGCGCCACATGGCCGAGATCGCGAAGGCGGATTCCAAGCTTGCCGAGAGCGAGGTGAAGCTGCTGCGTCGCACGCTCGACCTGCTCGACATCAGCCCGGTGGATTTGGTCAAACCGGAGGGCTGAGCGCGGGCTCGCCGCTTACCCTTGTTCCTGCATGCGTCGCGCTATCGCACGGTGAAGGTCCGGCGCCGCCGCGACCAGCGCCTGCGCGGCTTCCGAGCGCGGGCTGTCGAGCACATCGGCCGTCCTGCCGCGCTCGACTATCTTGCCCTCATGCATGACCAGCACCTCGTCCGACATGGCGCGGGCAACCGTCAGGTCATGGGTGATGAACAGATAGGCGATGCCGAGCTTCTGGTTAAGCTCGGCGAAGAGGTCGAGGATCTGGGCGCGGATCGACACATCCAGCGCCGAGACCGGCTCGTCGGCGACGACCAGTTTCGGGCGGGTGATGATGGCGCGGGCGATCGACAGGCGCTGGCGCTGGCCGCCCGAGAATTCATGCGGGTATTTGTCCATGTCGCGCGGGCCGAGTCCGACCTCATGCAGCGCATGCGCGACCATCTCGCGCCGCTCGGCTTTCGACGGCTGAGTCTCCAGGAGATGCAACGGCTCGGCGACCAGCTTCTCGACCTTCTGGCGTGGATCGAAGGAGCCGTAAGGGTCCTGGAAGACCACCTGCATGTCGCGCCTGGCCGGCTTCAGCTCGGCCTCTGACTTGCCGGTGATGGTCTCGCCGCGAAAGCGGATTGAGCCCGCCGTCGACTTGTCCAATGCCAGGATCATGCGGGCGAGCGTGGATTTGCCGCAGCCGGAACGGCCAACGAGGGCTACCGACTGGGCCGGCTCGATGGTTAGCGATACATCGTCGACGGCGCGGATCGGCTCTGCCGCCCGGAACAGGGATTTGCGCCGACCCGGATAGTCGCGGCTCAGGCCTTCGACTTCGAGCAGCGGCTTTGCCGAACCGGCAAGGTGTTTTTTGGGCCGCGCCGGCACATGCATGGAAGCCAGCGCCAGCTCGCGCGTGTAGGGGTGGTGTTGTGCCGACAGCGTGCGCGCGGTGTCGCCGGCTTCCATCACTTCGCCATGGCGCAGGATGGTCAGACGGTCGGCCATCTCGGTCACCACCGCGAGATCGTGCGAGATGAGCAGCAGGCCCATGCGGTTTTCGCTGACGAGGTCGCGGAGCAGGTCGAGGATCTGCGCCTGCAGCACCACATCGAGCGCCGTGGTCGGCTCGTCGGCGATCAGCAGTTTTGGCTTCAGCGCGCAGGCGATGGCGATGACGACGCGCTGGCGCTGTCCGCCGGAGAGCTCATGCGGGTAGCGCGACAGCGGGAACTTGGCTTCCGGCAGGCCGACACGGTCGAGCATTTTTCGCGCTCGATCCTCGGCCTCGGCGCGGCCCGCCCTGGTGTGCCAGCGAATGCCCTCGGCCACCTGCTCGCCGATGGTCTTGACTGGATTGAGCGCCGTCATCGGCTCCTGGAAAACCATGCCGATGTCGTCGCCGCGCAGCGCACACATCTGGTCCTCGCTCGCTGCAAGGAGGTCGATGCCGTCGAAAGTGACGCGTCCGCTGGCTTGAGCTAGATGCGGCAGCAGGCTCATGATCGTCAGCGCCGTCATCGATTTGCCGGAACCGGATTCGCCGACCAGGCCGACCACCTCGCCAGGCGCAATCGCAAGCTCGACCTGCTTCAGGATCGGCGTTCCGCCGATGACAAGCGACAGGTTCTCGATCTGGAGCAGGCTCATCGCCGCCGCCGCGATTTCGGATCGAGGATGTCGGCGATGCCGTCGCCGAGCAGGTTGAGCCCAAGCACGGTCACGATGATCGCCATGCCGGGAAAGATCGCCATCCACGGCGCCGTCACCATCCGCGTCTGCGCGTCGAACAGCATGCGGCCCCAGCTCGGCATTGGCGGCTGCGCGCCCAGTCCCACATAGGAAAGCCCCGCTTCGGCGAGGATGCCCAGCGCAAACTGGATCGTGCCCTGTACCAGCAGCAGTGTCGCGATGTTGGGCAGGATGTGCTCGATAGAAATCTGCGTCATGCCCTTGCCGGCAGCCCGTGCGGCGAGGATGAATTCGCGCGGCCAGATCGCCAAGGCGCCGGCGCGGGCCACGCGCGCAAAGACCGGGATGTTGAATATGCCGATGGCGATGATGGCGTTGACGGCGCCCGGGCCGAAAATGGCCGTGATCATGATCGCCGACAGCAGCGCCGGGAAGGCGAAGACGAGATCGTTGATGCGCATCAGCGCCTCGTCCGCAAGGCCGCCCCGCGCCGCCGCGAAGGCGCCGAGCGGCACGCCGATGCCCATGCCGATACCGACCGCCACCAGCGCCACCGCGATCGAGTTGCGTGCGCCGACCATGATCATCGAAAGGATGTCGCGACCGAAATGGTCGGTGCCGAACCAATGCGTCCACAAGGGCGCCTGCGTCTTGTCTGCGATCACCAGCTTGGTGACGTCGTAGGGCGTCCATACAAAGGAGAGCAGCGCAATCGCGGCCACCAGCAGCGTGATGGCGAAGCCGATCAGAAAAGAGCGGTTGCCGAAGGCTTTGGCCAGAACCCCGGCAAGCGTTTCCTCGGGCAGGTCGACGCGCACCGTCATTGCCGGCCCCTGAGCCGCGGATCGACAACGGCGTAGGAGAAGTCGACCAGCAGATTGACGGCGATCACGGCGGCGACCAGCAGCATGACGACGCTCTCGACGACGATCAGGTCGCGCTGGGTGATGGCCTGGAACACCAGCCGTCCAAGCCCCGGCAGATAGAAGACATTCTCGATGATAATGGTGCCGGCAAGCAGGAACGCGAATTGCAGGCCGAGAATGGTGAGCACCGGGATCATGCCGTTGCGCAGCGCGTGGCGCCAGAGCACGGCGCGGTAGGGCAGACCCTTGGCGCGGGCGGTGCGGATATAGTCTTCGTTGAGCACCTCGATCAGCGCCGAGCGGGCGACGCGCGCCAGGATCGCCGCCTGCGGCAGCGCCAGCGCCACCGCCGGCAGCAGCAGCGATTTTACCGCCGGCCAGATCCCGGCGCCCCAGCCAGGAAACCCACCCGCCGGCACCAGCCGCAGCCAGACGGCGAAGAGATAGATCAGCATCAGCGCGAACCAGAAATTCGGCACGGCAACGCCGAGTTGGGCAGCACCCATGGCGACTGTGTCGCCGGCCCGGCCCTGGCGGCCGGCGGAAAACACCCCGACCGGAATGGCTATGACGGTCGACAGCGCCAGCGCGATTAGCGCCAGCGGCAGAGAAACGACGACGCGCTCACCCACGAGGTCGATGACGGGAACCGAATAGGTGTAGGAGCGACCGAAATCGAGGCTGAGCAACCCGCCCGCCCAGTGCAGGTAGCGCAGGACAAGCGGCGCGTTCAGGCCCATCTGGTTGCGCAACAGCTCGACCTGGTCGGCGCTGGCGTTGAAGCCCAGCATCAGGCGCGCCGGGTCGCCAGGCAGGATTTCCATGACCGCAAACACCACCATCGAGGCCAGCACCAGCGTGATGGCCGCGATGATGAGGCGCTTGAGGAGATAGGTGGGCATGGGAGGCGATCAGGCGACCGCGCCGGCCGTCAATCCGTCCACTTCACCTTGGTAAGGTCATTGGCCTGAATCGGTGCATTCTCCCACAGGCCCTGCAGCTTCGCGTCCCAGACCCCGACCTTCGGCAACTCGTAAAGGAAGCCGACCACGGCGTCGTCGGCCAGGATCTTCTGCGCCTCTGCCAGCAGCTCTTTCCGCTTCGCCTCGTCCGAGGTCAGGTTGAGCTTGGCGATGATGGCGTCGAAGGCCGGGTTGTCGTAGTTGAAGTAATAGTCCTTGCGCGAATAGATATCGATGTCGTTCGGCTCGGTGTGGGAGACGATGGTGAGGTCGTAGTCCTTCTTGGTGAAGACCTGATCCAGCCATTGCGCCCATTCGACGGGGATGATCTCCAGATCGATGCCGACATCGCGAAGCTCGGACGCGATGATCTCGCCGCCAAGCCGCGCATAGGACGGCGGCGGAAGCTTCAGCGTCGCCTTGAAGCCTTTTTCTAGGCCGGCTTCCTTCAGCAGTTCCTTGGCCTTGTCGACATTGTGCGGATAGAGGCCGGTGAGGTCCACATAGTCTTTGTTGGCGGGCGACATATGCGAGCCGATCGGCACGCCGAGGCCCGCCGAGGCGCCGTCGATGATCGCCTTGCGGTCGAGCGCGAAGGAGATGGCCTGGCGCACCTGGAGCTTGTCGAAGGGCGGCTTCTTGTTGTTGATCGAAAGAATCGTCTCGCCTTCGGTGGAGCCGATCACCACCTTGAAACGCGGATCGTCCTTGACCTGAGAGACGCTGTCGGGATCGAAGAAGGGGAAGGCCTGGATGTCGCCGGAAAGCAGCGCCGGCACGGCCGCGGCGGCATCGGGTACGATGCGGAACTCGACCTTGACGAGCGCAACCGGGGCACCCCAGTAATTATCTGACTTCACAAGCGTGATCGACGAGCCCTTGGCCCAGCTCTGGAACTTGAAGGGGCCGGTGCCGACCGGCTTTTCCTTGTTGGTGTCGGCCGATTTCGGTGACACGATCACCGCGTCGCCCCAGCCCATATTGTACAGGAAGGAGCCTTGCGGGTTTTTCAGCGTGACCTTCACCGTCGCCGGATCGACGACATCGACCTTGTCGATCTGCGCGAACAGCCCCTTTTGGGCGTTGACCGAATTGTCGGCCCGGGCACGGTCGAGAGAGAATTTCACGTCATCGGCGCTGAAATCGCTGCCGTCGTGGAATTTCACCCCGGTGTGCAGCTTGAAAGTGTAGATCTTGCCGTCATCCGAGATGGTCCAGCTTTCGGCAAGGTCGGGGATCACCTCGCCGTTCGGACCGATGCGGGTGAGACCTTCGAAGACATTGGCGTAGAGCACCTCGTCGATGGCGGCGGCGGCGCCCGCGGTCGGATCGAGATGCGGGGGTTCGAGCGGAATGCCGATGACGAGGTCGGTACGGGCCGAAAATGCCGACGTGGCGGCCGCGAAAGTAAGCACAGCGGCGGCCAAAATGGTCTTCCACAGTTTCATTGCCGAACTCCCATGCGGTCAAACGGACAAGCCCAGCCGATAGAAGCGTGATTTGGCCTGTGAGTAAATTGCGTTTCGTGCTGCCGGGTGGCGCCAAGGGAAATGTTTTTCCCGATCAGCCGGTCGTACCGCGCAGCAGCACGTTGAGGCCGATCGCCATTACCTTGGCCGCGTCCACCATGTCGGCGATGCCCACCCATTCGTCCGGCCGATGCGCGAGATCGAGGATGCCGGGGCCATAAGCGATGCAGTCGTAGATCTGGCCAATGCGGGCAACATGCTTCTGGTCGTAGGTGCCGGGCGAGATGACGTATTCCGGCTCGCGGTCGAAGATTTCCATGATGCCCCTCGCGACGGCTTTCACCACCGGCGCGTCGCGCTCGGTCATCAGCGGCAGCACCTCCATCAGGTCGCGGATCTCGTAGTCGAACTTTTCTCGCTCGCGCTTCAGCCGGTCGAGGATGCCGGTGACTTCACCCTTGACGGTGGCGAGGTCTTCCTCGAGCAGAAAGCGGCGGTCGATGGTCAGCCGGCAGGAATCCGGCACGTTGGGCGAGGGCAGTCCCGGCCGGAAATCCTCGGTCTGGCCGCCATGCACGGAATTGATGTTCATGGTCGAGCGCCGGGCGCCCTCGGGCACCACCGGCATGCGCGTCACCTTGCGGTCGAGCGCCGGGAAAAGCTCGTCCTCGAAGGCCTGCACGACGGCGCCCATATGGCGCACCGCGTTGTCACCGAGGAACGGCATCGAGCCATGCGCGATCTCGCCCTTGGTCTCGATCTCGGCCCACCAGACGCCGCGATGGCCCAGGCAGATGCGGTCCTTGTTCAGCGGCTCGGGGATGATGACGTGGTCGACCTTCGGCTTCGAGAAATAGCCGAGCTTCGCCAGATGGGCGACGCCGCCGAACCCGCCGGATTCCTCGTCGACCGTGCCGGATATCTCTATGGCGCCGGGAAAGTCGGGGTAGACCTCCATGAAGGCTTCGGCGGCAATGACAGAAGCCGCCAGCCCGCCTTTCATGTCGCAGGCGCCGCGGCCGTAGACCCTACCTTCCTTCACCAGGCCGGCGAAAGGATCGACGGTCCAGCCTTCGCCGGCCTCGACCACGTCGATATGCGAGTTGAAATGGACGCAGGCACCGGGCGAGCGGCCGTCTAAGCGGGCGACGACATTGACGCGCGGGTAGCGGTCGGTGTCGCCGGGCGTGCCTTCTGCGCGAATGAATTCGGTTTCGAAGCCGAGCTTCTTGAGGCGTGCGCCGAGATACTCGGCACATGGCCGGTAGGCCTCGCCGGGCGGATTGACGGTCGGAAAGCGGATGAGCTCGGCGGTCAGCGCTATCAGGTCGTCGACCCGGTCATCGACGGCCCGGAGGAGTCGTTCATTCATCCTGCCGATTGAAAAAGCAACGCGGCGCTTTTGCAAGCTGCCTTTCGCGGTTGCCGGACAATGATTGAGGGCAGGCTCGCGCTTAAACCGTTGAGAGTGGGTGGCGGCCCAGCAACTATGACGGGAAATCATTCAAATTCGCGAATCGAATTGGCGAATTTGTCAAGGAGTGTGTGGTACTTAACGCACCTGCCGGCAAAAATGATGGAAAAGAACCACGTGATGGCAGGGGGCAATCGAAGGGGGTTCATCGCATGAAAAAATCCAGCCTCATGGCGGCCGTGCTGGCAACCACGTTGCTCGGCACGTCGATCGCAAGCCGGGCGGCTTCGCTGGTCGCCAATATCGACGTCTCGACGCAGACGATGACCGTCAGCAGATACGGCCAGGTGCTGTATCGCTGGAATGTATCGACGGCCCGTAGGGGCTACTTCACACCGCGCGGCAGCTACCGGCCGCAATGGACCGCGCGGATGTGGTACTCGCGCAAGTACGACAATTCGCCGATGCCGTATTCGGTGTTCTTCCGCGGTGGCTACGCCATTCACGGCACCGGCGCCGTGAAGTATCTCGGGCGTCCGGCCTCGCATGGCTGCGTGCGCCTGCATACGGCCAATGCCGCGACCTTCTATTCGATGGTGAAGGAAGCCGGCTACGGCAACACGCGAATCGTCGTCACCGATTGAAACGGGCCGGAGAGGGCTGCCTAGGCCCGCAGGCAGCATTTGATGGCTGCGCCTGCTCGGAGCGTTGCAGCAATGCCGCACATGCTTCGAAAACAAACAGCTTATACTAGCGTGAGCATCGCCGAAGCTGGTTTGCATGACGGCGCAGTGGTAAGTACAAGCGTTGTTCTGGCTGCTTGGGGACTTTAATGTATCGATTTCTATTGAGCGCTGCGATCGCGGCAACCGCAACCTCGGCTTTTGCTGCCGATGCACCCGTTCTTCTGGACCAGGAACTCGCGCAGCCGCATATATCAGGTTATGGCGAAATCTATCTCGGAGGTCTCTATTTCGCGACCCCCGGGGACGACTCGGATGGCACGACTGCCGGCGGCGCTGTTCGGGTGAATTTCCCGATCGACGCCCGCTGGAACATCCAGACTGACGGGGTGATCGATTCGCTTTGGGTCGAAGGCACGAACATCTACAGCTACGGCGGTGCGATCCATGGCTACTGGCGCGATCCGAGCTCATATGCGCTGGGTGGATTTGCGACGATAAACGGATTTGGCGGCGATAACGGCATCGGTGACTTAGACCTTTATACCTTCACTGTCGGTCCAGAGGCTCAGGCCTATTTCGGCAACGTGACGATCTACGGCCAAATTTATTATGGCCAGTTGCGGGCCAGCGGCTTTTCGGAGCATTTGGACAACTGGGGCGGCCGTGGAGTGGTGCGCTTCTTCGCCCAGGACAATCTCCGTTTCGATGGCGAACTCGGCTTCTCGAGGCTTTCCGCGGATGGCGGCCACCTCGATACTGTCACAGCCGCCTTGCAGGCTACATACAGGTTCGATGGGACGCCGTGGTCGGTATTCGGGCGCTACCAGTTGGATCACCTGACCATCTCGGAGGCTTCAGGCAGCGTGAACATCCACAAATACGTGGTTGGCCTGCGGGCAAGCTTCGGCTCGGACACACTGCTTTCCGAGGATCGCAACGGTGCCACGATGGATACGTTCCGGCCGAACTTCACCATCCCCGCTCCGCTTTGAGACAGCAGAACCTGGAGCCGCGTGGACTTAGTCCTCGCGGCCCTTCGTTGCGCATGGCACGCAACACGGCTAGCAGAAAGCTATCTCCTAGCGGTTCAGCGTTTGATCCAGACGAAAGCGATCTGAACGTTCTGGGCCGCTTTAGCTGATCTTGGCCCGCTCACGCCGCTTACGTCGCCGGCCGCTCATCTCCCAGCGCTTGTGGAACCACATCCACTGTCCGGGATCCTCGCGCACCCAGCGCTCAACGACGTCGGCGAGCAGCTGCGTGGTGGCGTGAACATCGACGCTGCCGGTTTCGGTGCGCGGCAAGTCGAGCTTGTCTTCGATTTCCAATCGGAAACGGTTTCCCGGCAGCCTGACGCAGCGCGCCGGATAGACATCGCAGTCATAGTGGCGGGCGAGCATGCCCAGCACGGGATTGCTCTGGCAGGGGCGACCAAAGAAGGTCGTCTCGACGCCGTTCGTGAATTTCTGATCGACCAGCACGCCGATATTGCCGCCGTTTTCCAGGATGGCGGCAAGGGCGAACGATGCGCCGGTCGAGGACGGCAGCAGGCCTCCCATGCTCGAGCGGCGTGTCGAGTGGATGTAGTCGGCAAGGTAGGGATTGTTGGGCGGGCGGAACAGTGCCGTGATGTTCATGCCGAAGGTGGCGGCGGCGACCGGCAAAAGCTCGAAATTGCCGAGATGGCCGGTGAACAGGATGTGCGGCTTCTTTTCGCCTGCGATTTCGACGAAATGCTCGATACCGCTGACCTCGACCCGGCCCGGCTTGGCGGCATTCGGGTCAAAATCGAAGAGGGCATCGAGGAAGATGTATTCGGCGGCAAGCCGGGCCATGTTGCCCCACATGTCGGACGCGATGGCCTCGATTTCGGCATCGCTCTTTTGCGGATAGGCAAGGCGCAGATTGTTGACGGCTACCCTGTGCCGTCCGACCGTCGGCCCGATGCGGCGGGCGACGCGGTCGGCGAAGTTGAGCGCGCTGTCAGGCGGCAAAAGGCGCAGCAGGCCGATGATCGCCATGGCAAGCCGCGCCACCAGCCAGTGCTCCATTTGGCGTAGCCGCCGGCCATAGCGGAACATGAAGTCCCGGCGGGCTTTCTTGAGCACCTTGCCGACCATCTTGTCTTAGGAAACGCGAAGAATGATCTTGCCGAAGACGTCGCGGCCTTCCATGCGCTTCAGCGCGGCGTCGATGTCGTCGAAGCCGACTTCGGTGTCGATCACGGGCGCGACGAGACCGGCCGCCATCTTCTGCATGGCATCGGCCATGTTCTCCATGCGGCAGCCGAAGGAGCCGAGCAGCTTCAGCTGTTGCTGGAAAAGCTGCATCAGGTTGACCTGCGTCGAGACGCCGGAGGTCGAGCCGCAGGTGACGAGGCGGCCGCCGCGCTTCAGGCACAGCATCGAGCCGGCAAAGGTGTCGGCGCCGACATGCTCGAACACGACATCGACGCCCTTCTTCTTCGTCAGCTTGCGCACCACGCCTTCGAAGCGATCCTCGCGATAGTTGATGACATGGTCGGCGCCAAGCGCCTTCGCCTTGTCGATCTTGTCGTTCGAGCCGACCGTAGTGATGACCGTGCAGCCCATGCGCTTCGCCAATTGGATGGCTGCGGAGCCGATGCCGGAGCCGCCGGCATGGACGAGGATGGTCTCACCGGGCTCCAGTTTCGCGTTGTCGAACAGCATATGCTCGACCGTGCCGAAGGTGACGGGTGCGACGGCAGCGCCGATCTCGGAGACACCGGGCGGCGCAGGCACCAGGAGACGGGCAGGCAGGTTGATCTTTTCCTGCGCGAAGCCGTCGAGATGAAAACCGTGGACGCCGGAGACGTGCTCGCAAAGATTGTCGCGGCCCTCGCGGCAGGCACGGCAGAGCCCGCAGGTTCGCGCGCCGTAGATCGACACCAGTTGCCCCGGCAGCAGGGTGGAGACGCCGGGTCCGACCGCCTCGACCTCGCCCGAGGCTTCGGCGCCGACGACCAGCGGCAGCTTGCGCTTGGCGAAAGCCATGCCGCGCCAGCCCCAGACGTCGATATGGTTGAGCGCCACCGCCTTGATGCGGAGCGTCACTTCACCTTGCGAAGGCGGCGGGGGAGGCGGAAGGTCCACCGTTTCAAGGCGGCGGTCCTCGATAAGTTGCAATGCGCGCATTTGGCCTGTCGGTGCTTTGGGAGCGGGAAAACGTCCGCTTAGACCGGTTCCCGCGCCATGACAAGGCAGGTGTTCTGGCCGCCGAAGCCGAAGGAATTCGACAGAACCGTGCCGACCTCGGCGTTGCGCTTCTTGTTTGGCACCACGTCGAGCACGATTGCCGGATCAGGATTGTCGTAATTGATGGTCGGCGGGATGACGCTTTCGCGCATGGTCATCAGCGAGAACGCGGCCTCGACCGCGCCGGCGGCGGACAGCGTGTGGCCGATCATCGACTTGTTCGACGAGATCGGCATCGAGCCGATCCGCTCGCCGAACACGGTCGACAGCGACAGATGCTCCATCTTGTCGTTTTCCGGCGTCGAGGTGCCGTGCGCGTTGACGTAGTCGATCTCGTCTTCGCTTAAGCCGGCATCGGCAAGGGCGGCGCGTACCGCGGCGATGGCCGGCGAACCGTCAGGCTTGGAGCGGGTGCGGTGGAAGTCGTCGGCGCGCTCGCCGCAGCCGCATATGATGCCGAGGATGGTGGCTCCCCGGGCAAGTGCCGCTTCCAGCGATTCCAGCACCAGCGCGCCGGAACCTTCGGCAAGGACAAAACCGTCGCGGTCCTTGGAGAAGGGTTTCGAGGCCTTTTCGGGAATGTCGTTGTGGGTGGAGAGCGCCGAGAGCAGCGAGAAGCGGATCAGGGCTTCGGCCGTCGCGGAGCCGTCGGCGCCGATCGACAGCGCCTTGTCGCATTCGCCGCGGCGGATCGCCTCGACACCGAGCTGGATGGCGGTGGCGCCTGACGCGCAGGCTGTCGACAGCGTGATCGGCAGGCCGCGCGTGCCAAAACGATCGGCCAGGCGATCGGCGATCGAGCCGAACTGGGTGGTCTCGAAAATGCCGAGCTCCTTCAGTCCGCGCGCCACGCGCAGCAATCTCTCGGAACCGCTTTCCTTCTTGTCGGAATTGTAGAGCGAGAAGCGGTCGGCCCAATCGAGCTCGACCGGCGGCGAGGCGAGAAAGAGCGGGCCGCCGAAATCGCCGGAATCGAGGCCGGCCTCCGACACCGCTTCCTGGGCGGCCGTCTCGGCCAGCTCGTAGGTGAGGGGGCTGGCACCCTTGGAGCTCGACGGCAGGAAATCGACCATGCCGGAGATGCGGGTGTTCAGATGATCGACGGGAAAGCGGGTGATCGGATGGATGCCGGATTTGCCTGAGGTCAGCGCCGCCCAGTTGTCGGCCTTGCCGACGCCAAGCGAAGTCACCACGCCGATGCCGGTCACGGCAACGATCGGCCTGCCCATGTGATCGCGGAGATTGGCCATGTTCTGTCTGTCTCGCTCTAAGCGGCCTTGATCAGCCCCAGGCCCTCGAATTGGTGATAGCCGACAGCCGTTGCAAGGACGGAGCTGGGGGCGCCTTCGAATGGCTGCTCCACTGTGGCATCGAAGACAGGGTAGGGGGCCTTGCGGTCGACGGCGAGCGCGGCAAGCGCCACGGCGAAGGGGAACTGCGCTTCCTTCATGTGGCCGGTGAGCGTCGAGAAGGCGCGCACTGCAAGCGCCGGGTTGGCATCGAGTGCCACCTTTTCGGCCGCCGTGGCGGCATGGGCGCCGGAGGCACCGGAAATCGTCAGCAATTCGCCGGCGGGCAGCGCCGCCTGCTTCAGCAAAGCGGCGATGTCGGCATTCAGCTCGCCGCGCCGGCGCCGGGCCCGGCCGGAAACCACAGGGCCGAGCTCAGCATAGATCTTGCGACCGCGGCTCTGCGCATGCTCGCGCTGTTCGAGCACCAAGAAAGCGCCGCCCGAGCCCGTCACCACGCCGCCGCCTTCCGCGCCCTGTCTTTGCCAGACCGGTCTCCACGGGCCGCGATGCAGATAGCCGGCGAGTTCATAGCCGAGCAGCATGTCTGAGTGCTCGGTCTGGAACGCGCCGCCGACCAGCACATGGGTCGACTGGCCCGAGCGGATGCGCGCGGCGGCCGTCTCAACAGCCGAGACGCCGGCGCCTTCCTCGCCCATGAAGGTGCGAGACGAGCCGGTGACCTTGTGCACGATGGAGATGTTGCCGGCGAGCAGATTGGAAAGCTGGGCGAGGAAAAGCGTCGGCCGCAACTCCGTGGTCAGCTTCTCGTTGAGCAGCACGTCGCGGTCGTTGCGGCTCTCGGATGCTGCGAGTATCGCGCTGTCCACGGCCTCGTCGCGCTCGCCGCCGCCGGCCGCCACAACCATGTCCATGGTCGCGCAAAGCTCGTCATTGCCCTTGATGCCGGCGTCGTCCAGCGCCAGGCCGGCGACATAGGTGCCGAGCCGCTGCCAGGTCTCCATCTGGCGCTGGTCGCCGCGCTTGGCGATCTGCAGGTTCCAGTCGATCTCGGGCAGGGGATGAATTGTGTAGGGCGCAAAGCGCGTCGCATCGAGCACCGGCTCAACGCCCGGCCGGGTCAGCTTCTGCCAATGCGCGTCTGGTCCTTCTCCCAGGGAAGAGACAAGGCCGATGCCGGTGATGACGACGTCGCGCGGGCTGCTCATGAGCGGCTTTGCTGGTCAGGCTGGAGGCGGGGCAAGGTCGCGCTCTTCAGGCGGCCTTGGCCGCGACCAGCGCGTCGATCTTGGCGCACAGGTTCTGCATGACGAAGTAGTCGTCGGTCGAAGCCTTGCCGTCATTAACCTCTTGCGTCCACTTCTCGAGCGGCACCTTGATGCCGAATTCCTTGTCGATGGCAAAGACGATGTCGAGGAAATCGAGGCTGTCGATGCCGAGATCGTCGATGGTATGGCTTTCGGGCGTGATGGTGTCGATATCGATCTCGCTGGTGTCGGCAATGATCTTGGCGACTTTCTCGAACGTGGTGGACAAGGGCTCTTCCTTCGGTTGCGGGCGGAATCTGTCCGCATCTTGTTTTGGCGCTGTCTAATCGGTTTTTCCGGGCAGGAAAAGGCCTGACACGCCGGGCGCAGATGGGATGCCGGCTTTGTGGACGCAAGAAGGGCCGCCGGGCAACCGGCGGCCCTTCCCATTTTACGCAGCGTAAGCTCAGCCTTCGCGGAGCTTGACCAGATCGTTGAGCAGCCCGCCCGTCCCGTTGTGGACAGTCAGGCGCTCGACCTTGCCGGCGATGGCCTCGAGAGCCTCAAGCTCCTTCAGCCGCAGCATCACCGGATTCTCGGCCATCACCTTGGCCGTGTTGAGCAGCGAACGCGTGGCGTTCGTCTCCTCGCGGCGGCGGATGACGTTGGCCTCGGCCTGCTTCTCGGCCGAAACCACCTGGTTGAGGATCTCGCGCATCTCGCCCGGCAGGATCACATCCTTAAGCGCGATATCGCTGACCTCGAGGCCGATCGCGGCCATGTCGGAACGCACCTTGGCGGCTGCCTCCTCATCGACCGTGATCTTCTTGTCGAGGATCTGGTCGAGGGTGAGCGCGCCGAGCGTCTTGCGGAAGGCGTACTGCAGGGCGCGGTAGAGGGCTTCCGAGAAGTCCTTCACCGTGCTCACCGCCGTCACCGGATCGACGACCCGGTATTCGGCGGCGATGTTGACGCGGATCGTCACGCGATCCTTGGTCAGCACTTCCTGCCCGGCGACATCAAGCGACTGCCGCTTGAGGTCGACGACCTTCACCTGGACCATGCGCCCAACATTCCAGAAGGCGTGCACACCCGCGGCAAGCGTGCGGGTGTAGACGCCGTCCACGAACAGCAGACCGACCTGCCCGTCCGCGACCGGATGCAGGAACATGTGTTCCGCCTTTCGGGCCTGGCCGATCCGGCGCATCAAGGCCGGATCGACGGCCAGATCGGCCGCCGCGTCGACGGAGGTCACCGCCCACGGGCCGGCATCCGTCCACAGCACGAGCTTGCGATCCGGAGCGAGAACGGCATGAAGGGCGCCGTCGCGCTCGATCACGGCAATGTCGGTGCGCCCGGTGCGAACCACGGTGAAGTGACGCGCGGCCGCATCCGGGAGCTTGTCGAACAATGCCTTCTCGTAGGCCGAAACGAATTCCGGGTTCTTCAGGTCGTGCCTGGAGATTTCCAGGTTTCCGCGCCGGTTGTCGAGCCAATGTTCGCCCGGCATCAGGACAGCCTGGATCTCGCCCTTGTAGAGGGCGACGGCACGTTCATTTTCCTTCACGAGGACGCGCTGGCGTCCCAGAACCTTTTCGAGAATGGTCTTCATTGTCTTTACTCCTGTCGGGCATGGCCCCATGCGAGGCGTCACGTCATGCGTCGATCGTCCTTTCGTTTCTCGTTTCGTTTCCCGGCACGGATGATCCGGAGACCGGTGGCATCGCCAGGCGGCGGGCCTTCGGGAGCGGATCGCGGGGCGGCAAGGCGGGCGCCGGCGCCCGAAGGCTCCTTTGCCGGCATTGCCGCGCCTTGATCGTCACCGCGAGCCTGGCCGCGAGCCGATGGCATCGGACCGTTCGATACCGTCCGTCAGGTCTTCTGCATTCCGGTCCCCGGACCGTTTTGGATAACACCACCCAAAGGTGTCGGCTTAACAGGCCGTTGGAGAAGGAATCGAACCTTCGACAATCAGATTATGAGTCTGACGCTCTAACCAAACTGAGCTATCCGTGGTGCTGATGAAGGGACTCGAACCCCTGACCTCCGGACCCAAATCCGGCGCTCTTCCTCTGAGCTACATCGGCGATCCCAACACTCCGAAACGGCGCCGTACACAGCGCGGCAAAGCCGCTGCGCGGGCGGAGACGAAAGCTCCAACCGTTGTGCTCGCTTCGGTTTTCGTGACCGGGAGCGCGCCTATAGACCCTGCGACGGCTTGTCGCAAGCGGCATTATCGCGGGGGCTTGCGGCTTCTTGCGGCTGTGGCATTTCGGCCACAGTACTGAGCTGGGCAGACCTATGCCGTCAGAAGGTGACGCGGCCGAGCACTTTGAGGCCGTCTCCATTAGGCGCCACGACCACGGCCTCGCCCTCGCGCGGCGAGACGCCGGTGAGCGCCTGGATGTTTTCCAGATGCGTGACCAGCACCAGATTGTCAGAGCCGGAATAGCCCCGGATCTCCTTCATCACCGCCTCCATCTGAGCGGCCTTCTCAGCCGAATCGGTCTTGAGCAAGTCGAGCGGCGCAAATGGTTTCGGTTCGGCCTCGAAAGCGATGCGGGCGGTGTCAAGGCAGCGGCAGTAGCGGCTGGAGAGCACACGCTCGATGGGCGCCGCGCGCGCCGCAAACAGCGCCCCGATGCGGCTTGACTGCTGCTTGCCGCGCTCGGACAGGTTGAGCTGGGTGGCGCAATTGCCGATGTCGAAATTCGCCGGATCGGTGGTCCCGGTGACGAAGGCATGCCTAAGCAGGACGATATGGCCGCCATCGCGCAGCAGCGCCCAGCCGGCGTCGGTTGCGTGGGCGAGGGTGGGAACGGCAAGCAGGAAAAGCGCCAGGGCAAGTCGCAGCATGTGAAGTCCTTATGGCGGCCGGGAGAGGCCGGGGCCATGATCGGCATATAGGGACCGCAAAGCCGGCTGAAAAACAAGCAGAGGACCAACGGTCGGCCGGAGAACGGCCGATTGCACAGCGCTCGGGGCTTGCCTATCACGGGAAAGATGTCTCCGCCCGAACAATGACGCCGCTCACCGAAACCGTCCTCTTCGTCTTCAGTCTCGTTGCGCTCGGCTATTTCGCCGGCCTTACCGGCTATCTGAAGGCGGTGAGTGGTGAGGGCATATCCGAATTCGCCGTCAACGTGGCTATGCCGCTGCTCTTGTTCCAGACGATGGTGAAGTCCGATTTCCATGGCTTGGCGCCATGGTCGCTGTGGAGCGCCTATTTTGCGGCGGTTGCCGTCACCTGGTCCGCCGGGCACCTGGTCATGACGCGCCTCTTCGGCCGCGATGCCCGTGCCGGCATCGTCGGCGGCGTGTCCTCGGCCTATTCCAATGTCGTGCTGCTTGGCGCGCCCTTCATCCTCGGCATATTCGGCACCAGCGGCTTCGAGGTGCTGTCGCTGCTGGTCTCGATCCACCTGCCTGTCATGATGATGGCGTCAATCGTGCTGTTCGAGATGTTCGGCCGTCAAGACGAAGAGTCCGTGCATCCGCTGCGCGTCATCCGGAATTTCCTCAGGCGGCTGTTCGTCAACCCGCTCATCATTGGCATTCTCGCGGGGCTCGCCTGGCGCTTCACCGGCGCGCCGATGCCGCCGCTGATCGGGCGGCTGGTCGACGCGCTGGCCGATACGGCCGGGCCGGTGGCGCTGTTTGCGATGGGGCTCAGCCTGTGCCGCTTCGGCATATCCGGCAACATCCGCCCGGCGCTCGCGCTGTCGGCGCTGAAACTCTTCCTGATGCCGGCCTTGGTGCTGCTCGCGGTCTGGCTGCTCGGCCTGCCGCCGCTGACGGCAAAGGTCGCCGTCGTCGTGGCGGCACTGCCTTCCGGCATCAATTCCTATCTCATCGCCGTCCAATTCAACACCGGCCAGGCGCTGGCGTCCAACCAGATGACGATCGCCACGGCCAGCGCGGTGCTCACCACATCCTTCTGGCTGACGGTGGTCCTGCACGTGTTCGGCTAGCGCTCGTTTTTGCTGGCCCAACCCCCATATGCCATCTTGTGATTGCTTGCCGGGCTTTCCCTAGGTAAGAGCAATGCGCCGGCGTGCAGCCTTGCACGCCCCGAATATCCAGAAAAACGGCCGATCAGCGCGCCGAAACGGAGGCCAGACCATGCTTCAGAAAACCAGTCATTTCATGCGCCAGGCCAATCTCATCAACGGCGAATGGGTGCAGGCCGACAGCGGGCAGACCATCGACGTCAACAATCCGGCGACCGGCCTGAAGATCGGCACCGTGCCGAAGGCCGGCAAGGCCGAAACCCGCCGCGCCATCGAGGCCGCCGATGAAGCATTCAAGAGCTGGCGCAAGACTACCGCGCTCGAGCGCTCGAAGCTTCTGCGCAAGCTGCACGACGCAATGATGGACAATCAGGACGTCCTGGCCGAGTTGCTCACCATCGAGCAGGGCAAGTCGCTGTTCGAATCCAAGGGCGAGATCGGCTCGGCCGCGAGCTATATCCTCTGGTTCGCCGAGGAAGGCCGCCGCACCTATGGCGACATCGTGCCGTCGCCCTGGGGCGACCGCCGCATCCTGGTGACGAAGGAGCCGGTCGGCGTCATTGCCGCCATCACGCCGTGGAACTTCCCGTCCTCGATGCTCGCCCGCAAGGTCGGACCGGCGCTGGCCGCGGGCTGCACGGCCGTGGTCAAACCGGCCTCGCAGACGCCTTATTCGGGCCTCGCCTGGGGCGCGCTCGCCGAAGAGGTCGGCTTCCCCAAGGGCGTCATCAACATCCTGACCGGTTCGGCAGGCGAGATCGGCGACGAGATCTGCGCCAACCCGCTGGTCAAGAAGATCACCTTCACCGGCTCGACCGAGGTCGGCAAGATCCTGATTCAGAAGTCGTCGACGACGGTCAAGAAAGTGTCGATGGAACTCGGCGGCAATGCTCCGTTCCTGGTCTTCGACGATGCCGACATCGATCGCGCCGTCACCGGCGCCATCACCGCGAAGTACCGCAATTCCGGCCAGACCTGCGTCTGCACCAACCGCTTCCTCGTCCAGGCGGGTATCTATGACAAGTTCGTCGAGAAGCTGGCCGCTGCCAGCAACAGTCTGAAGGTCGGCTCCGGCCTGGAAGAAGGCGTGCAGCAGGGGCCGCTGATCGACGAGAAAGCGGTCGAGAAGGTCGAGGAACTGATCGCCGATGCCACCTCGAAGGGCGGCAAGGTCGTTGCCGGCGGCAATCGCCATGCGCTCGGCGGCTCGTTCTTCCAGCCGACGGTCATCGCCGACGCCACGCCCAAGATGCGCTTCATGAAGGAAGAGATCTTCGGGCCGGTCGCCCCGGTGTTCAAGTTCGAGACCGAGGAAGAAGCGATCGCATTGGCCAACGACACCGAGTTCGGCCTCGCCTGCTATTTCTACACCGGCGATCTCGGCCGCGCCTTCCGCGTCATGGAAGGGCTGAAATACGGCATGGTCGGCGTCAATGAAGGCCTGATCACCACGCCCGAGGCGCCGTTCGGCGGCGTCAAGGAATCGGGCCTCGGCAAGGAAGGCGGACATCAGGGCATCGAGGACTATCTCGACACCAAATATGTCTGCCTCGGCGGCCTCGGCCTCTGACGACGCTCGACTGGTGGGGCAGGCATCAGGCCTGCCCTTGCCGGAGACGGCCGGCGTAGCCCACAGATCAATGAACTGACGTTTTCGGGCACAGCGATGAAGGACGGCGAGGTCTTCGGCACGACGCATGCGGGCGAGGCCGTTCGCCGCTTCACCATCCGTGGCGGTGGTCTCACGGCCAACATCATCGGGCTCGGCGCGATCATCCAGGATCTGCGGCTCGCCGGCCATGATGCGCCGCTGGTGTTGGGCTACGACCAGTTCGAGCCCTATGAGACCGACCGCGCCTATTTCGGCGCCGTCGTCGGCCGCTTCGCCAACCGCATTCGCGATGGTCGCTTCACCATCGCCGGCAAGCGCTACCAGACCGAGCGCAATTTTCTAGGGAAACACACGCTGCATGGCGGCTCGGAGGGCTATTTCCACCGGCCATGGTCGGTCTCGCTGCACGGGCGCGATTTCGTGACGCTGACACTGCACGATCCCGACGGGACGATGGGCTTTCCAGGCGCGCTGGACGTCACATGCACCTACCGGCTGAAGATCCCCGGCACGCTGAGCATGGAACTGACCGCCACATGCGAGGAGCCGACGCTTTGTAATCTTGCGCAGCACTCCTACTTCAATCTCGACGACGGGGGCGCGGGCGACATTCTCGACCACCGACTGATGGTCAATGCCGGCGCTTATACGCCCGTCGACGCAGAGATGATCCCGACCGGCGCGGTGAAGCCCGTCGACGGCACGGCCTATGACTTCCGCCAGGCGCGGCCGCTGCGCATGGAATCGGAAGGCGAGCAGCTTCCCTACGATCTGAATTACTGCCTCGCCTCCGGCCGTGGACCGCTGCATCAGGCAGCCTGGGTGCAGGGGGCCAGTTCCGGCGTCGAAATGGAGGTCTGGACCACCGAGCCCGGCCTGCAGCTCTATATCGGCCAGTATGTCGCGCCGTCCTCCCCTGGGCTGGACGGGCGCGGCTACAAAGCCTTTTCAGGCTTCTGCCTCGAAGCGCAGACCTGGCCCGACGCGCCGAACCGGCCCTATTTCCCACAGGCCACGCTTTGGCCGGGCCAGATCTACCATCAGGTGACGGAATACAGGTTCCGGCTCCCTAGCTAGGTTTCAAAGGCTGTTCTTAGAATCTCGAACGGCGCGAGCGCGCCGCGTACCTGTACGACGGCCGCAGCTACCCGATGCGCGCGCCGAACCGCGTCGACTGGGGCGTGACCGGCAAGCCGGGCGGCGAGATAGCCGCCGTTGAAGGAATCGCCGGCGCCGGTGGTATCGACAGGCGAGGCGACATGCACTGCCTCGATTGTTGCCGAGGCGCCGTCCACGGCAATCAATGCCGGCTGCTCGCCGTTCTTGACGACAACCTCGCCGACCAACGTCCCAAGTCGCTCCGCCGTCGCATGCGGCGTCTCATCGCCAAACAGCATCTGCTCATCCGGAAAAGTGGGCAATGCGATATCCGCGACGGCGAGCGCTTCCAAGATCGCAGCCTCAGCGGTTTCACGGCTCGGCCACAGCCGGGGACGGTAATTCGGGTCAAAGGCGACCAGCGAACCCGCCGCGCGTGCTGTCGCGACGGCCGAAAGCAGGGTTTTGCGCGCGGCATCATCCAGAATTGCCAAGGTGATTCCGGAAAAATAGACAAGCGCCTGGTTCTCAAGGCTTTTTGCCAGTGCCGCTGCATCGGAGGCAAGCTGGCGCGCGGCAGCATCGCTTCGCCAATAAGTGAATGCGCGCTCGGCTCCGGTGAGCGTGATGGCGTAAAGGCCCGGCCTTGCGCCGGCAATGACAGGGCTGCTGCCGATACCGATGCCGTTCTGGGCTAAGAACGCGATCTGATCGCGGGAAAAAGGGTCGTCGCCAAAGGCCGAGACATAGGTCGCGGGCCGGCCGGGGCTGAGCGCATGCAGCGCCCATAGCGTATTGAAGGTGTCGCCGGCAAAGCCCATACGCCAGTTCGGTCCTGCCTGGCCCGACAGTTCGAGCATGCATTCGCCGATCGACGTGACACCATTGGCTTCCATATGACTTGTCCTCCTAAAGCTTTGGTGCTGTAGCTTTTTGCAGCCGGCAGCGCCATGCTTGGCGCAGGCCGATTTTTGCGCCAGAAGCGATTTCCCACAGGCGGACGGGATGCTGCGCGCAGCCTGTGACGTTATCAGCCGAAGAGGAGCCGGTTTGGCATCGATATGGCGTTACATTCTTGCGGGTCTCGGTCTTGCTGCCCTGCTGGTCGGCATCCTGACAGTCGTCTATCTGACGGCGCCGCATTCGGCACCAGGCCCCGATACGTCGCGTTCGAAAAAGACGGCGAGCGGCCTGTTCGTTGCGAGCTTCGAGCCGGAGCGCGGCGTCATTCGGCAGGGCGAGCTGCAATCCTGGTTGCTGACGCTGAAGACCGCCGCCGGCGCTCCGGTGGAGGGCGCCGCGATCACCGTTTCCGGCGGCATGCCGCAGCACAATCACGGCCTGCCGACCAGCCCGCAGGCGACCGACTATATGGGGTCGGGACGCTACCGCATCGACGGCGTGAAATTCACCATGAGCGGCTGGTGGCAATTGCGCTTCGCGATCTCCGCGGCGGCGGGTTCCGATTCAGTCGTCTTCAACATTCTGTTGTGAGCGGCCGATGAAGCGTCTTCTCCGCCTCGCAAGCCTGTCCGCTCTGGTCGCGCTCGCTTTGCTTGGCGGTTGCGGCGAGCCCGAGTTCAGCGACGCCGAGAAGAAGACCATCGCCTCGCTGGCGTTGAACACGCTGCCGGCGCTCAAAGCGGACACGACGAACCAGTATGCCGATGTGCCGGCCGCTGCAGCGCTCGGATCGACGCTGTTCTTCGATGTCGGCATGAGCCGCGGCGGCACCGTGTCCTGCTCGACCTGCCACAAGATCGACCGTCAGTTCCAGGACGACCTGCCGCGGGCGGTCGGCGTCGGCCACACCAATCGCCGAACCATGCCGCTGGCCGGCGTGGCGCGCGATCCTTGGTTCTTCTGGGACGGACGCCGCGACAGTTTGTGGGCGCAAGCGCTGACGCCGCTCGAAAACCCGCTGGAGCAGGCCGGCAACCGCGCGGCCTTCGCGCATTACATCAAGGAGCGGTTCGGCGAGCGCTATGAGCGCATTTTCGGGCCGCTGCCCGATCTTTCCACCGTGCCGGCCAATGCCAGCCCGCTCGGCACCGAGGCCGAAAAGGCGGCATGGAACGCCATGCCCGCCAGGCAGGCCGAAGACGTCAACCGCGTCTTTGCCAATATCGGCAAGGCAATCGCGGCCTTCGAGCGCTCGATCGAACCTGGGCAGACGCGTTTCGACCGCTTCGCGATCGACCTCGCGACCGGCACCAAGCCGCAAGGCGATGCTGCCTTCTCGCCGGAAGAGATCCTCGGGCTGAAGCTGTTCATCGGCAAAGCCAATTGCGTGACCTGCCATAACGGGCCGCGCTTCACCGACAGTTCGTTCCACAACACCGGCGTGCCGCCGGTCAAGGATCTGCCGCCCGACCGCGGCCGGGTCGATGCCGTGGCTCAAGTGCAGGCGGACCCGTTCAACTGCTTCGGCAAGTTCCGCGACGGCGATGAAAGCGCCTGCCGCGAATTGCGCTTCATGGTGAAGGACGGGCAGCAACTCGTGCGCGCCTACAAGACGCCGTCGCTCAGGGGGGCAGCTACGCGTGCGCCCTACATGCATGCCGGGCAGTTCTCGGCCCTCGACGAGGTGGTGGCGCATTATTCGAAAGCGGCGCCCAGCGTTGACGGCGTTTCGGAGATCCACCCGCTCGAGCTTTCCGATCGCGAGCGCGCGGCTCTGGTGGCGTTTCTGAAGACTCTGTCGGAGTAGAGCCTTAATTTTGCGCGATCCCGGACGGAAAACCGCTAGGCATCTTTCCTGGAGTTGCGCTAGCGATCCTTCACCGTCTCCATCGCAACGAAGGTCGAAGTCTGTGCCACGTGGGGAAGGCCCGAAATGCGCTCGCCGAGCACGCGGCGGTAGGCGGCGATATCGGTGGTGCGGACTTTCAGGAGATAGTCGAAGCTCGACGCCATCATGTGGCATTGCTCGATCTCCGGCACGCCCTGCACCGCGCGGTTGAACGCGTCGAGCGCCGCCGAGCGCGTATCCGACAGCTTCACCTGGACGAAGGCGACATGGCCTTCGCCCATGCGCTCCCGGTCGATGATCGCGCGATAGCCTCTGATGTAGCCCTCCTTCTCAAGACGCTTCACACGGGCCTGCACCGGGGTCTTCGACAGCCCGACCTTCAAAGCCAGCTCGGACATTGAAAGCCGGCCGTCGCGCCCGAGCGCGGCCAGGATGTTGCGGTCAATGCGGTCCAATTGGTCTTCGTACATCGATCTTATGGTCAAAATGACGGGAGTTGAGCGGCTACGATAGCTCGAATGGACTATCTTGTCGATTTCTTTGGACCGACCTGGGCTCCCAGCTGTGCTAGCTTGCGCCAATCGGTCCGGCGACCGCCAGACCCGCTCGCTAACGCTTGCTCTCAGGATCCGACATGCCGCTCGATGCCATCCGCCAGCAGATCCGCGCCAACTATTTGCCCGACGAAGACGAGGCGGTGAGGCGACTGTCCGCGGCTGCCGGGCTTTCGGCGGAAGAGCGCAAGGCGATCTCGGCGCGTGCGGCCGATCTGGTGCGCGCGGTGCGCGGCTCGAGCGACCCTCGGCTGATGGAGGTTTTTCTTTCGGCCTATGGCCTGTCGACCAAGGAAGGCGTGGCGCTGATGTGTCTCGCCGAGGCGCTGCTGCGCGTTCCCGATGCCGAGACGATGGACGATCTCATCGCCGACAAGATCGCGCCCCATGACTGGTCGGCGCATTCGGGCAGCTCGAGTTCCATTTTCGTCAACGCCTCGACCTGGGCGCTGATGCTGACGGGCCGCGTGCTCGATGAAGGCGAGGGCGGTATCGAAGGCACGCTGCGCGCCATGGTGCGCAGGCTCGGCGAGCCGGTCATCCGCAAGGCCGTGGCGGCGGCGATGCGCGAAATGGGCGAGCAGTTCGTGCTCGGCCGCACCATCGCCGAAGCGGTCAAGCGCGGCCGTCCGATGACGCAGAAGGGCTATCTCTATTCCTTCGACATGCTGGGTGAGGCGGCCCGCACCGAGGCTGATGCGCTGCGCTATCACCGCGCCTATGCGGATGCGATTTCCTCGCTCGACGCGGGGTCCAATGGCCCGGACATTCGCTACAACCACGGCATTTCGGTCAAGCTTTCGGCACTGCATCCGCGCTATGAGGTGGCGCAGAAGGAGAAGATGCTGCCGGTAATGGCCGAGCGGCTGTTGTCGCTGGCGCTTGCCGCGCGGCATTCGCGCATGGGCCTCAACATCGATGCCGAAGAGGCCGACCGGCTCGATCTGTCGCTCTACGTCATCGAACGCGTGCTCGCCGAACCGGAGCTTGCCGGTTGGGATGGTTTCGGCGTCGTCGTCCAGGCCTATGGCCCGCGCGCGGCCTTCGTCATCGACTGGCTCTATGCGCTTGCCAAAAAATACGACCGCAAGATGATGGTGCGGCTGGTGAAGGGCGCCTATTGGGACACCGAGATCAAGCGGGCACAGACGCTTGGGCTTGCCGGCTATCCGGTCTTCACCCGCAAGACCAACACCGACGTCTCGTATCTGGCCTGCGCGCGAAAACTGCTGTCGATGACCGACCGCATCTACCCGCAATTCGCCAGCCACAACGCGCACACGGTGGCTGCCATCCTGTCGATGGCGAAGGATCGCGACTCCTTCGAATTCCAGCGTCTGCACGGCATGGGCGAATCGCTGCACGAGACGGTGCGCAAGGCCGAAAGGACGCGCTGCCGCATCTACGCGCCGGTCGGTGCGCATTCCGACCTGCTCGCCTATCTGGTGCGGCGGCTCTTGGAAAACGGCGCCAACTCCTCTTTCGTCCACCAGTTGACTGACGAGGAGGTCGAGCCGGAAGAAATCGCCCGCGACCCGCTGGAAGCTGTAGAGAAACAAGGCCCCGCCGCCAATCCGGCGATCGCGCGGCCCGCCGCGATCTTCGGCGCCCACCGGCGCAATTCAAAAGGGTTCGACATCAGTGATGCGGTGACTCTTGCAGCCATCGACAGGGCGCGGGCGGAATTCGCGGGAGCGGATCGCTGGCATGCCAAGCCGATCACGCGCGCCGCCGGCTACGGCAAGCCGCGCCAGATCGTCAACCCGGCCAAGCCCGATGAGGTCGTCGGCACCGTGCATGAGGCGGCGGCCAAGCAGGTCGCGACGGCCGTTCGCATCGCTGTGGAGGCGCAGCCGGCCTGGGCAAAACGCCCGGTTGCCGAGCGCGCCGCGATCCTCAACCGCGCCGCCGACCTCTACGAGGCCAATGCCGCCGAGTTCTTCGCTTTGGCCACTCGAGAGGCCGGCAAGTCGTTGGCCGACGGCGTCGCCGAAGTGCGCGAGGCGGTCGATTTCCTGCGTTACTATGCGGCCGAGGCGGCGAATGCCGAAGCGGGCACTGAAGCCCGTGGCGCGATCGTCTGCATCTCGCCGTGGAATTTCCCGCTGGCCATCTTCACCGGCCAGATCGCGGCGGCGCTCGTCACCGGCAATTCAGTGATCGCGAAGCCCGCCGAGCAGACGCCGCTGATCGCCTTCCGCGCCGTCGAGATGCTGCGCGAGGCCGGCGTGCCGGAGGATATCATCCAGCTCCTGCCGGGTGACGGTGCGTCGGTCGGAGCGCCGCTCACCGCCGACCCGCGCGTCGCAGGTGTCTGCTTTACCGGCTCGACCGAGGTCGCCAAGCTGATCGAAAAACAGCTGGCCGAAACGGCGGCGCCCGATGCCATGCTGATTGCCGAGACGGGTGGGCTGAACGCCATGATCGTCGATTCCACGGCGCTTCCCGAGCAGGCGGTGCGCGACATCCTCGCCTCCGCCTTCCAGAGCGCCGGGCAGCGCTGCTCGGCGCTGCGCGTGCTCTACGTGCAGAAGGATGTCGAGAAGAAGATGCTGGCCATGCTGAAGGGCGCGATGGAAGCCCTCAATGTCGGCGATCCGTGGCTGATCTCGACCGATGTCGGCCCGGTCATCGACGATGAGGCGCAGGCCTCGATCGGCGACTACTGCAAGAAAAAGGGGCTGGAGGGGCGCCTCATCGCCAAGCTCGAAGCGCCGGCTGCCGGCCGCTTCGTCGCGCCGCATGTCTTTCGGGTCAAAGGCATCGAGGAGATGGAGCGCGAAGTGTTCGGTCCGGTGCTGCATGTCGCCACCTTCGACGCCGACGACATCGACGCGGTGATTGCCGGCATCAACCGCAAGGGCTACGGCCTGACCTTCGGCCTGCACACCCGCATCGAGGGCCGCGTCCAGCATTTCGTCGACGGCATCCATGCCGGCAACATCTATGTCAACCGAAACCAGATCGGCGCCGTCGTCGGCTCGCAGCCCTTCGGCGGCGAGGGTCTGTCCGGCACCGGGCCGAAGGCCGGCGGGCCGCATTATCTGCGCCGCTTCCGCAAGGGCCCCCAAGCCGGCACGGAAGTCGGCGACGGTCACAAGGTGACGGCGACGGAACTCGCCGACAATCTGCCGGACCCGACGCTTGGCGGCTGGTCGACGCGACCAGATCGCGTGGCGATTCTGAGAAAACATCTGCGCGGCAAGGGGGCTGCGGCCATCGCCGCCGCAGCGAGCCTCGATTTCGGGCAGGTCGACCTGCCGGGCCCGACCGGCGAGGCCAACACGCTGTCGCTGGCGCCGCGCGGACGGGTGCTCTGCCTCGGGCCGGATGCCGAGACGCTGCTTGCGCAGACAATCCAGGCTTTAGCCGCCGGCAATGCCGTTCTGGCAGTGGCGCCAGGCGCGCCGGCGGCGCTGTCGGCGCTGACCGGCAAGGGCCTGCCGCTGGCGGCGATCGACGGCCGGCCGGACCCGGTCGAGGCACGCTCGCTGCGCGTCGACGTCGTTGCCTTCTCCGGCACGCCGGAAGCGGCGCGCATCGTGCGCAAGGTGGTTGCCGAGCGCGCCGGGCCGATCGTGCCGCTGGTCGGCGAAGTGCTTAATCCGGCGGCTTATGCGCATGAGCGCGCGGTCTGCGTTGACACGACGGCGGCCGGCGGCAATGCCAGCCTGCTCGCGGCAACCTAATCAGGTGCGGGAAGGCCGCCGCGTTAGCGGCGGTCAGGCGCCCTCGACGACCAAAAACCCTTCGAACTCGGGGTGGCCAAGATAATGCACCTTGGCGGTGCCGGCGTTGCGATGGGCGGCGCGGAAGTTCTCCGACTTCGTCCAGGCGATGAAATCGCGGAGGCTTTAAAAAGGGCCGATCCGCGCCTTGAACACCCAACTTGATTTGCCGGTCTCGGGTGGAATGGGAGGGAACGGGGCTTGCTTGCGCACCAGCGTCAAAGCGAACTGATCGAGCTCGGCGGACCCTGAACTTTCAGTGAGCTGCAGGTCGCTGACGCTGCCGTCGGCCGCGACGACGAAAACCACCCTGGCGTTGTTGCGAGCCTTGGCCTGGATCGATTTCGAAACGCGACGGTTGGCGCGCGCAAGTTTCTTCTGGATTTCACCGCTGTAGTGGGATTCCAGGGCATTGCCGGCAGCGGCCTGTTTCTTGCCCTTGCTGGCGGCAACAGGCGCGTCGCGTGTATCGCCATCCGCCGTGCCGCCGGTTGCATTGGTCTGGTCTGCCGCTGCCGATGGGGCTGGGGCGCTCGATGTCGCACTGGGGACCGGTGGCTGTTGAGGCTCGGCAAGGGGCGCTTCAGCGCTTTGCAGTTCGGTCGCGGGCGTAGGTTTGCTGTCGTCGGGGACAGTCTGGTCATCCTGGCGTGGGCTGGTGGCCGCCACGATATCCGGCGCGGAAGCGGCTTCCTTGACGGCTTGCGGCGGAAGCTGAGGCGTCGAGGGTTCGCTTGCTGGTTCCTGCGCTTCGACCGGCGGTGCGGGCTGCGCGGCCTGGCGTTTCACCGGCTGCAGATCGGGCACCAAGGTGACATCCACGGCGCCGGACGACTGGTCGTCCAGGGCGCTGCCGGTGACGTTGGCGCCGGACTGATCTGCGCCCTCGGCCCGAATCGCGTCCATGGAGTCGAATATCCCGGCAGGCGCGAACAGGAACGCGGCCGCCGCAGCGCCATGGAGCAGGCCGGAAGCGATGATCGCCACCGGCCATTTGCGATGCCCGGCCGAGTGCCGCGGCTGCATGAGCGGCTCGGCCGGCGTGATCGCCGGTTCGCTGCCTGCATCGGAGGAGTGATTGATGTCCTGCATGTCTCGCGCCGAGACCTGCTGTACGCGATAAGAAATTGTCAAATCAAGATCGGTTGCCGCCCATGGCCCACGCCATGGCGTCTCCTGGCGGGCCGGATGCAATCCCCACCTCTATACGCCGAAGGCGATGGCGGTTTTAGTCGAGGTCTTCAGGTCGCGCATGCAGGCCGTCGGCTCGACGCCGGTTCCAGCGCATTCCGTCGCGCTGTTGATCAGCACGCGGCCGAGCTTGCCGCAGTCGGCGCCCGCGAGATCGAAGCGCGTGACTTTCGTCTTGCCGACCGGCAGGTCCTTGAAATCGAGCACGGTGAGGCGGTCGACAACGCCGGACTCATTGAACAGCGCGATTTCGAAAGCGGACTTCGACAGGTCGGCGCCGAGCGCGTTGTTGACGACGAAGGTCAGCCGGCAGCCCTTGTCCGAAGGCTGCACGGCGTTGAGTTCGAGATTAAGGGCCGGCGCTGGCGCGGACTGGCCGCGCGCCGGCACCGGGCCGAGCGACATCGCCAGCGCCGAGGTCAAGAGACGGAGCGATGTCGTCAAGTTCATGGTTCTCAGCCTCCAAAGCGCATGGTTGCCGCAAGCTTCAGCGTGACGCCCGGTTCATAGAGGACGGCAGTCGTGCTTGCGTTGAGCGGATTGGTGTATTTGACATCGAACAGATTGTCGGCGCGGACGTCGAGCTTGAGGTTGTCGGTCGCCTGGTAACTGGCAAAGGCATTGACCAGCGTATAGTCCTTGGCCACCGGATTGCCCTTGGGCTTGCCGTTATATTGCACTTCACCGCCGACGGTGAGCCTGTCCTCGAGGAAGCGAAGTCCGAGCTGCGCCGTCACCTGCGAGGAGGGAATGGTGGCAAGGTCGGCCCGCTCGCCCTCATACGAGATGGTGTGGCCGTTGATGATCGAGGCCGAGAAGCCCGCATAGCCCCAGCCGGCGTCATAGACGCTTTCCAGTTCAAAACCGTTGATCTTGGCCTTGGCGAAGTTCTGGTACTGGAAGCAGATCGGGATGCCGGGGCCGAACGGGCAGCCGCTGGTCGGGTCGAAGGCCGACAGCGTGACGCCGTCGATATAGTCTTCGACATTGTTGTTGAAATAGGCGGCCTTGAGCCGCAGAGCGTCGCCGCCTTCGAAAATGTCGTTCTGCTTGTAGTTGACGCCGAACTCGACGGTCTTGCCGGTCTCAGGCTTGAGATTTGGATTGGGCAGGAAGGGGAAGGTGACGCCGGCCGGATGGTTACCGCTGATCAGCGTCTCCGTCAGCGAGGGTGAGCGGTAGCCTTCCGCATAGGTGCCGTAAAACTGCAGGCCGGCGAGGTCAGCGCTTTCCAAGGGCGATACGCCGATGGTGATGCGCGGCGACAGCCGGTCGCCTGATGTCTCGTGCTCGGAGTCCTTCAGGCTGTACCTGTCGTAGCGCAGGCCGGTGATGACCTCCAGCCATTCCCAGGTCAGCTTGTCCTGGACATAGGCGCCGGAGACGTTGCGCTTACCTGACGGCGTGTAGAAGCTGTCGCCGCCGGCTGTGCCCCCGGTTTCGACGTCGTCGCCGACCCAGTCACCGCCGTAGGTCAACTCATGCGCGATGCCGGCGGTCTCGAATCGCGACGTGTTCCATATGTCGATGCCGGTCGTCCCGACATCGAAAGTCGACAGCGACCCGGCGGGCAGCACCACGGGCAGGCCGGTCGTCGGATCGAAACGGTTCTGCGGGACGAGCGTCGCCAGATCGAGAAGCGTCTTGTTGTAAGAGGCGTTGATGTGGAGATCGAGCCAGCTTTTGGCATCGTCGGTGATGTTGTAGCGGGCGGTGAAGGTATTCGATTTCAGGTCGACATCGTTGGCCGGAACGCCGCCACTGGTCTCCGTCCACCCGTCCTTCGAGCCGACCCAGCCGAGCTTCAACCCGCTGTTCTCGGTCGGGCGAATGGTGGTCTTGAGCAGGCCGCTCAGCACGTCGAAGCCGGTGCCGGCAACGGTGTCGCCGCCACCGTTCTTGTAGTCGCCGGAGTCGCGGTAGACGATGTTGCCGAGAACGTCCCAGTTCTCGTTGAAGCGATAGGCGCCGCTAGCGCTGGTGGTCCAGCCCTTGCCATTCGTTTCATAGCGACCGGTCAGCGATCCGGCCCAGGTCTCTTCCGGCTTGAGGAAATCTCCGGCGTCCTTGGTTTCGAAGAACACCACTCCGCCGATGGCGCCGGAGCCATAGGTATTGGCGACCGGGCCGCGGATCACGTCGACCGATTTGATGAGCTCGGGATCGACATAGAAGGTCGACTGCGTGCCGTGGTCGGAGCGCTGGAAATCCTGCCTGGCGCCGTCGACGATCACCGCCACGCGGCCGAAATCCTGCAGGCCGCGGATGTTGATGCTGGAGCTGACGCGTCGCGCGTCGGCCTGCACTGCAACTCCCGGCACGCCAAGCAGCATCTCGTTCGGCGTCGTCGCCATGCGGCGCTCAAGCTGTTCCTTGTCGACATGGCTGGCCGAGGCCAGCGACTGGATCGCCGTCTCGCCGGTGCGGCTAATGACGAGGATCTTGTCGAGCAGCGTCGAGTCGCCTGCACTTTTCTGGTCAGTCTTCTTTGTCTGGTCGCTCTGCTGGTCAGCCGCCGGCTGGGTGGCCTGTTGCGCTTTGGCCGCCGGCATACAGAGCGCGATTGCCGCCGCGCCAGCCAGCAAGGCCGCCATTTCCTTCGCCATCGGCCGATCTGTCGGCCGTCCCCAATTCACCAACCCCATGCCCCAACTCCAGATTCTCAGGCTCGATGCTGGCTGGCGCGGGGCTCGCTCGCATTTTTGATCGCGTCCGGCGTCTTAAATGTTGACTCATTTAGTCCGGTAATTCAGGACTAGTAAACATGAGAAATCGAGTCAAGAATTTAATCGGCATTTGACGAGGCGACCGGCCCGGTGGCCGGCACAGGAAAAAGGGACCGAATGAGATGAACAGCCATAACCCAAGCGACTTTCGCTACCGCGGCCGCCGCTCCGACGACGTGCCCGCGCGTTTTGACCGCGTGGCGATGTCAGTGCGCACGCTCTCCAGCAACGCGCTGTTCCAGGGCGAGCATGAGATCGGCATCGAACATCATGGTGCTCTCTACCGTCTGAAGATCACCCGCCAGGGCAAGCTGATCCTCAACAAGTAAGCACGATCGGCAGACGAACAGGGCAGACAAAAAGTGGGCAGGTGGACGATATGGACCAACGCGTGAAGCCGTCGCCGGACGAGATCCGGGGTTCGCAGAAAGACAATCCGAAGATGCGCGAGCGCGATTTGGCGGCCCAACTCGGCATTTCGGAAGCAGAGCTGGTCGCGGCACATTGCGGCCATGGCGCCGTGCGCGTCGAGCCGCGCGTCAATGACCTGCTGAGCGGCCTCGAAGCGGTCGGCGAAGTGATGGCGCTGACCCGCAACGAAAGCGCCGTGCACGAAAAGATCGGCGTCTACGACAAGGTCGTCACTGGCAATCACAACGCCATGGTGCTCGGCGAGAACATCGACCTGCGCATCTTCCCGAAAGTGTGGGCACATGGCTTTGCCGTCGAGAAACGCGACGGGGGCGAGATCCGCCGCAGCCTGCAGTTCTTCGATGCGGCCGGCGAGGCCGTTCACAAGGTGCATCTGCGGGCAGCCTCGAACCTCTATGCTTACCAGAAGCTGATGGCGAGCCTTGAATCGTCGAACCAGGAGCCGACGATCGCAATCGCCTCAAGCGCGCCGGAAGGCGAAGTGGAGGTGCAAGCCTCGGTAGCCAGCATCGACGACCTCCGCGACCGCTGGAGCCGGATGACCGACGTGCATCAGTTCTTCGGCATGCTGAAGACGCTGAAGCTCAGCCGCCGTGAGGCGGTGCGCATGGTCGGCCAGGACTATGCATGGCTGCTCGACAATGATGCCGTCAGCGCCATGTTTCACCACGCGGCCGAAGGCGAGATGCCGATCATGTGCTTCGTCGGCAACCGCGGCTGCATCCAGATCCATTCCGGCCCGATCAAGTCGGTCAAGCCGATGGGGCCGTGGATCAACGTGCTCGACGAGACCTTCCACCTGCATCTGAGGACCGATCACATCCATGAAGTCTGGGCGGTGCGCAAGCCGACCAAGGATGGCCATGTCACGTCGCTCGAGGCTTATGACGCCAAGGGGGGCATGATCATACAGTTCTTCGGCAAGCGCCATGAAGGCGAGGGCGAGCGCGAAGACTGGCGCTTCCTGGCCGAGAACCTGCCCCGTATCCCCAGCCCGACCGCTGCATGAGGCGAGACTCGATGCGTGTCGTTCACCGTTTCCGCTCTACGCTTGCGCCGCTGATCGGCGTTCTGCTTGCCGCCGCCGCTCTGCCTGCCGGAGCCGATGAAGGTAGGGCCGTCTTCTCCGACACCTCGCGGATTGCCTCCATCGGCGGCTCGATCACCGAGATCGTCTATGCGCTCGGCGAGGAAGGTCACCTCGTCGCCCGTGATTCGACCAGCTCTTTCCCGCAAGCCGCGCAGAAATTGCCCGATGTGGGCTATATGCGCGCGCTGTCGCCGGAGGGCGTTCTGTCGGTCAATCCATCGGGGATTCTAGCCCTGCATGGCAGCGGCCCGAAGGAAACCGTCGACGTGTTGAAGAAATCGAGCGTGCCCTTTATCGAGGTGCCAGAGCGCTACAGCCATGAAGGCATCCTCGAAAAGATCCGCACCGTCGGGAGGGCGCTGGGGGTCGAGGCCAAGGCGGAGAAGCTCGCTGCGGAGACGGACGCGAAGCTGAAGTCGGCCGAAAAGCAGACGGCCGCGATCAAGGAGCGCAAGCGCGTCCTGTTCGTGCTGTCGATGCAGGGCGGCAAGATCCTGGCCGCGGGCAGCGATACGGCTGGCGACGGCATCATCAGGCTTGCCGGCGCCGTCAACGCGGTCGAGGGTTTTTCGGGCTACAAGCAGATGTCCGATGAGGCGATCGTCACCGCAAGGCCCGATGTGCTCCTGATGATGAAGAACGCCGGTCCGCCGATCTCGGAAGATGAGCTGTTCGCCAAACCCTCGATCGCCTCGACGCCCGCGGGAGCTGCTCGCAAGCTGATCAGCATGGATGGCGGCTACCTGCTGGGCTTCGGGCCGCGCACGGCTGAGGCGATCCACGACCTCGCCGTCTCGCTTTACGGCAATCAGGTCGCGGACTGAGCGGTGATGGCCGAACAGTCGATTGCGGGGCCGGCGCGCAGGGTGATGGCAGCCGATGGCGACCGCTCGGCGCGGGCAAGGATCGTCATCCTGCTTTTGTCTGTCGCGCTTGCCCTGTCCATATTCCTGTCGCTGACCTCGGGCGCTTCGGACGCGTCCGCCGTTCGCGTCATACGCGACTGGCTGACCGAAGGCGTGCCGGCCGATACGCTCGCCGCGCGCGACCGGCTGATCGTCTATGACATCCGCATGCCGCGCGTGCTGCTCGGCGTGCTGATCGGCGCCGCGCTCGCCGTCTCCGGCGCGGTGATGCAAGGACTGTTCCGCAATCCGCTCGCCGATCCCGGCCTGATCGGCGTCTCGGCCGGATCGAGCCTTGGCGCGGTGGCAATCATCGTGCTCGGCACAACCTGGCTTGCGCCTGTCACGCTCGCCCTCGGCACGCTTGCCCTGCCGCTGGCAGCCTTCTTCGGCGGCCTGGCGGTGACGCTGCTGCTCTATGCCATTGCGACGCGCCACGGCCGGACGTCAGTCGCCACGATGCTGCTCGCCGGCCTGGCGATCGCCGCCCTTGCCATGGCGCTCACCGGTATACTGGTCTTCGTGGCCGACGACAGGCAATTGCGCGACCTCACCTTCTGGCAGCTCGGCTCGCTTGGCGGCGCCACTTGGCCGAAAATCGGCACGGTCGGGCCGGTGATCTTGCTGGCATTGGCGACGATGCCGTTCCTGTCGCGCGGCCTCGATGCGCTGGCGCTCGGCGAGGCGACCGCCGGCCATCTCGGCATTCCGGTCCAACGGCTGAAATACACGGCCATCGTCGGCGTGTCGGCGGCGGTTGGCGCGTCCGTCGCTGTCGGTGGCGGCATCGGCTTCATCGGCATCGTCGTGCCGCATCTGTTGCGCCTCGCCATCGGTCCGGAAAACCGCTACCTGTTGCCGGCCTCGGCCTTGCTCGGCGCCTCGCTGCTTCTGCTTGCCGACGCGGTCGCCCGCACCATCGTCGCTCCGGCCGAACTGCCGATCGGCATCGTCACGGCAGTGGCCGGCGCGCCGTTCTTCCTGTGGATCCTGCTGCGCAAGCGCGGCGTCATTGATCTGTAAGCAGCCGATGATCGAAGCCCAGGACATCTCCGTAGCGATCGGCTCCAGGCGCATCGTGTCGCATGTCGATTTCACTGCGCGGCCGGGCGAGGTAACGGCAATCGTCGGGCCCAATGGCTCGGGCAAGACGACGCTGCTCAAGGCGCTGACGGGCGAGCTCTCCTATACCGGCACTGTCATCCTCAATGGCCGAGACCTGGTTTCCATGAAGCCGGTGGAGGCAGCGACGCATCGCGCCGTGCTGCCGCAGTCCACCACGC